>QNCD01000015.1 GCA_003644385.1 Candidatus Omnitrophota bacterium | reverse complement strand
GGCTAATTTAAGAAGAGAACAACTGAGATGATTATTGCAATAGACGGACCCGCAGGCGCAGGTAAAAGCACGGTTGCCAGATTACTTGCCCAAAGGCTCGGTTTCCTTTATATTGACACAGGCGCAATGTACCGGGCTCTCACCTTAAAGGCTATTGAAACGAATCTCAATATAAACGACGAAAAAGTTATTATTGAGATGGCCTGTGATACTTCGATAGACTTAACCAATAATTCGGACGGGACAATAGAAGTTTTTTTAGACGGGCGCAATGTATCTAAAGAGATTAGAGAGCCTAAAATAACAAAGTTAGTTTCGGATATCGCGAAGATAAAGGGGGTGCGCGAACGCATGCTGGAGATACAGAGGAGGTCCGGCAGGCAGGGAGACAGCGTTTTAGAAGGAAGGGATATCGCTACAGTGGTTTTCCCGGATGCCGAGAAAAAGTTTTATATCGACGCTGATTTCAAGGAAAGGACAAAAAGGCGTTATTTGGAATTGCGGGAATCAGAAAAACAAATAACCACCGCCATGGTGGCTGAGGATTTGCGTAACCGGGATTTTATAGATTCCAGCCGTGAATTCGCGCCTTTAAAGAAAGCAGAAGACGCAGTTTATATAGATACAACTGATATGAGTATAGAGGAAGTAGTAGAAGTTTTATTGAAACATATAAAAAATTAATTATTTAATGAATAAATCAATATTCCGAAATTTTTGTATCATCGCGCATATAGACCACGGTAAGTCTACTTTAGCCGACCGGATATTGGAATTAACCGCCAGCATAGACAAAAGGCATATCCGTGAACAGCTTCTTGACGATATGGATTTAGAAAGAGAGCGCGGCATTACGATTAAGGCATCAATGGTAAGACTTGATTACCATGCGAAGGACGGCAAAAGTTATATTTTTAATCTTATTGACACTCCCGGGCACGTTGATTTTACTTACGAAGTTTCCAAGTCCCTGGCTGCCTGCGAGGGAGCGGTATTATTAATCGATGCTGCTCAGGGAATTGAAGCACAGACCGTTGCTAATTATTATTTAGCAAAGGAGAATGATTTAGAGATTATCCCGGTGATAAATAAAATCGATATTACCACCATTGACCTACCCAGGGTGAAAAGGCAGATTACCACACTACTCGGATTTAATGAGGAAGATGTGATTTTAGCCTCAGCCAAAGAAGGCACAGGAATTATAGATATATTAGAACGGATAGTTAAAATGATACCCCCGCCTATAGGAGAAAGCAATTCTCCCGCAAAGGCTCTGGTTTTTGATTGCCGTTATGATACTTATAAAGGGGTAGTGGTGTTTGTCAGAGTTTTTGACGGAGTATTAAATATGGACAGCGAAATATTACTCATGCATTCGGGAAAGACTTACAGGGTCGAAGAACTCGGCGTGCTTAAAGATTTAAAATATACAAAAGTAGAAAGCTTATCCGCAGGAGAAGTGGGTTATTTTACGGCTAATATCCGCGAGCCCAGGGAAATAATTATCGGAGACACCATAACAAATACCAAGAACCCTTGCGCTAATGCCCTGCCCGGATATAAGACTCCTAAGCCCTTGGTATTCTGCGGAATATATCCGGTAAATCCGGGAGATTTTCCTGCTTTAAGAGACGCAATGGATAAAATGAAATTATCAGACGCTTCTTTTATCTTTGAGCCTGAACACAGCCAGTCTTTTGGGGCGGGATTCCGTTGCGGTTTTTTAGGTCTTTTACATATGGAAATTATGCAGGAAAGACTACAGAGAGAATATGATTTAAACCTGATATTGACCGTTCCCAATGTAGTTTATAAAATCAAAAAAAGCGATGATTCTTTAATTGAGGTGGATACGCCGGCGAAATTGCCTGCTGAAGGAGAAATCAAGGAGGCGCTGGAACCCTATGTCAGCCTTTTGATGATTGTTCCGATAGAAACAATTGAGCCGGTTTGCGATCTGGCTAAATCACGAAGAGGAATTTTTAATGCAAAAGAATTTTTAAGTGAAGACAGAATAAAGATTACATTTGATATTCCGCTTTCTGAGATTATTGTTGATTTCTATGACCGCCTGAAGTCAATAACCAAAGGTTACGGTTCCCTGGATTATGAATTTAATGATTATTTTCCGACTGAATTGGTGAAACTAGAGGTTGCTTTAAACGGAGCTGTCTGCGATGCTTTTTCATCGCTGTTGTATAAAGAGAAGGCAATGGTTAAGGCCAGGGTTATGGTTGAGAGGTTAAAAGATTTAATTCCCCGTCACGTATTTGAAATAGCCATTCAGGCTAAAATAGGAAACCAGATTATAGCTTCCGAAAAAGTGCGTGCTTTGTCAAAACACGTTACCGGAAAATGTTACGGCGGGGATATTACGCGAAAGCGTAAACTCTGGAATATCCAGAAAGAAGGCAAGAAGAGGCTGAAGAGATTCGGTAAGGTAGAGATTCCGCAGGAGGCTTTTTTGGAGGTGCTTAAAATATGAGCGGAAATATTAAAGAAGCAGCAGGCAGGAGAAAATCAATTATCCGGGAGTGGGCGGAATCTATTATTATCGCTTTTATTTTAGCGATGATAATTCGCACCTTTGTGATTCAGGCATTCAAAATACCTACCGGTTCAATGAGGCCCACGCTTATGGAAGGGGATTTAATTTTGGTAAATAAATTTATTTATGGCGCCAAAATACCATTTACCGATTTCAGGCTTCCTGCTCTCAGGGAACCTGAAACAGGGGATGTGGTAGTTTTTATTTACCCCCAGGACCCTAAAAAGGATTTTATAAAAAGGCTGATTGCAGCAGGAGGCGATACTGTCGAGATAAGAAAAGGGAAGATTTACGTAAACGAACAGGCTCAAACGGAGGGCGAATTCACCCAGAGGTATTATTATAACCGCGGCCCTTATGCACGGGAAGGTGAAAAAATAAAAGTTCCCGAAGGATACTTTTATGTATTAGGCGATAATTCTGCCTCCTCCCAGGACAGCCGTTATTGGGGATATGTTCCGCGTAAGAATTTGCTTGGTAAGGCGCTGGTTATTTACTGGCCTCCCAAACGAATAAGAATAATAAAATGAATTTTGCCAATAAGATCTCCACTTTTAGGATATTATGCGTGCCTTTTTTTATCGCCAGCCTCATTTATTATAATCCGCAGAGGGAATATTTAAGACTGGTTGCTTTATCTATTTTTATTCTGGCGGTAGTTTCCGATGCCGTAGACGGTTATATCGCCCGGAAGGCAAAGCAGAAGTCAGAAGCCGGCCTAATTTTAGATCCTTTGGGAGATAAGCTTCTTTTGGTAAGCGCCTTTATCCTGATTTATTTAAAATTTCCTGGAGGGGTGCGTTTTCCGATGTGGGTTATTTTAGTCGTAATCACCAGGGACGTATTAATTCTATTAGGGGCAGTGGTAATTTTTATGGTAAAGAAGGATATTAATATTGTGCCTACCTTATGGGGAAAATTAACCACTATTTTTCAGATGCTGACAATCACGGTAGTTTTATTATATTGGAAATATGCTTTTATTTTCTGGTGGCTGGCAATATTTTTTACCCTGGTTTCGGGAGTAGATTATATAATGAGAGGTTTTAAAATGCTCTATGCTAATAATAATTCTTCTAATCGTAATTAGTTACTTAATTGGTTCGATACCGACTGCCTATATATTTGGCCGGTTGATTAAGGGCATTGATATCCGTAAATCCGGCTCAGGAAATGTGGGCGCAACTAATGCCCTGCGTGTATTAGGCAAGGCAGCAGGAGTTACAGTTTTATTGCTGGATATTTTAAAAGGTTTTATTGTTGTAATTTTTATCGGCAATTTAATAGGTTTTTTCGGCAGCAAATTTCAAAATCAAGCTGACTTACGCCTTATCCTGGGAATGAGTTGTATTGCCGGCCACATCTGGACCGTTTTCCTCAATTTTAAAGGAGGCAAGGGAATTGCTACAACTTTTGGAGTATTATTAGGATTGGCAACCGTTATACCCGGATTACGCATAATACTATTTTTAATCATCCTTACCTGGCTAAGCGTTTTTTTTATAACAAAAATTGTCTCTATTTCTTCAGTAGTCGGAGCACTTACTCTGCCGATATATATGTTGCTTTACAGGCAATCGCTGTTTTTTATTATTAGCAGCGTAATTTTGTCAACCTTTGTCATTTACAGACACAAATCCAACCTCAAGAGACTCTCTCAGGGAAAAGAATCCCGCCTGTTTAAATAATTTAAAAGAAAACGTTTTCAGGAAATACCCTTTTGCGCCTTGAAAGGGGTAGTTATAAAGGTTATACTTAAACTGCAGCGAAAAAAATATTTTTTTACGCTCTTTTTAAAGCATTTAAAAAAGTACTTTATAAAATTTCTCGATAATAGCTACCTGTAAAATTACAGGCGCAAAGCTCATAGGATCCCCACTAGCCGCGAAAGGGAATTAGGGGATAGCCGGGTTGCCGAAAGAAATGGAGGAAACCATTTAGGCAATCCGGCTTTTTTATTAAACACATAAGGAAAAAAATGAGAGATTTATTATTTAAAAATCTGACATCGGTAGATAAGAAAAGAAAAGTGATTATCAGCTCAGAAGTTACTGATAAAGCGGGTCTGCGCAGTGTCATCAAGCGACATTTTATCTGCGTAGTCAGAGAGGTGAAGAGTGAAGAGATTGAGAAGCCTTTGCCTTATTTGTATGTTTTAAAAGAGCGTAATACTGATGAAAAAAAAGAAAAGTTTTTTTGCAAGTTAAAGGGCAGTATTTTCGCGATTAATAAAGGGCGCGTTTATTTAATTTTATTCATGCATTCTTTAAAAATTACACTTAGACCTGTAGCGAGCATAGCGCGCTGACCATAAGTTATGCAAGATAGAAGGATATTCGTAAGAATAAATATGAAATTGCCTTTAAGATTCGCGGATTCTGGGAATAATCCCGAGTACGGAGCAGAAACATTCAATATCAGCGCTAAAGGTGTTGGATTTATCACTAAGGAAAAATTGAACCCTAACACATCCATTGAGATGTGGTTAGAAATACCCGATAATCATCAACCGCTCTTTGTAAGCGGCAAAGTTGTATGGACAGATAAAGCTCAGGAGCAGGGAAAGCAGCGCGTAGGCATCAATTTAGATCAGGCTAATCTGATGGGTCTTGCGAGAACATTCCGGCTTTGAGATTTTAACGACTGAATATATTGTAATGTATTGAAAAATAAAGATGTTTCTTTCTTGACAAAATATTGTTCTTTAGGTATACTTGAATAAAAGCGGGTTTTATTTGTATTAATCCGGCATCTCCCGGAATAGGAGGATTTCGGGAATGCCACGGTAAATTATAGCCGGATTGATGATTGGGGTCAGTCCGGTTTTTTATTTAAATGCCTTAAAAGGAATGACGACGGGAATGAAGGCAATTAAAGGTAGATTTAGATTGACAATTTTGAATAAAAACTTTAAAATAAAGTGGGATGGTTTTTAGCCGGAGAAGCAGGATGAAAGTAAAAAATTTAGTAAAAATATTTGTTTCTTTTACTTTCCTATACATGTGCGCATGCATGTATGTAAATAAGGCAGAAGCAACTTTTACGCTTTCAGTTACCCCTTATGAAGGCGGTTATGATTTAAGGTTTGGCAGGGTAAGTTATATTGTAGATAGAGTTAATAGAGAGGTAATTATTGATGTAAATACAGATATCGGTACACGATATCAGGTAATCCAGTCTGTTTTGGAGCCCTTAAGTAATAACGAAGGAGATAGAATCAGGCAGAGTAATTTTCTAATCTATGGTATAAGGGGGACAAATCGCGTGGGAACTTTAAATGTTGAGCAGGAAATACCGGTTAGTATAGGCAGACAGGTGCTTTATACTTCAAATAGCGCAGGTGAGGCCGATTCTTTTACTCTTGTTTACAGCATAATTCCTTCCCCTGATATATTGCCTGGCTCTTACCGTGGCAGGATTGCTTTTGACCTTGAACCTATAGATTCAACCCAAGATTCGGTTACTGTAATATTAAACATTTTTGCTGAAGTTGATGTGGAGTCTAAAGTAGAGATTAAAACCGAAACCGGATCAAGGAATATTATTCTTAAATTTGGGGAAAACCAGGAATTTATGTCTGAAGATATTCTTTTTAACATAAAGGGAGGATTCGGGAAGGAGTTTAAGATTTTCCAGGAAGTTACCCAACAACCGATTTCAAACGAAGGTAATTATTTGGATTGGGAAGCAGTGAATTTTATAGGTAGCGGAGCAGAGAAGGGCTCAGTAATCAGTAATTTCAGTTCTTTGAGTGACGAGAAAGAAGTAATCTATAATTCTTCAGTAAACGGCGAAGCAGATAGGTTTATTATCACCTATATCCTGGCAGATTTACCTCAGCAAAAGGCAGGCATTTATAGGACAAGCATAAGATATTTTTTAGAAGGGATGGCTTTTGCCGAACCTCAATTCATTAATAGCTTAGATTTTGAAATAGAATATCCGGCAATTTTTGAATTAGTAGTCACCCCGGAAATAGGGTCGGGAATCGAATTCCGTAATTTAAAGTCGCGGGAACCCCCGCGTACCAGCGAAATTACCTTGCAGGTTAAATCCAATCTCGGAAAACCTTATCAGGTGAGCCAAAGGATCAGCTCTTTGTTTGTGAACAAAGAAGGGGAGGCTATCCCGGAAGGCTACTTTAAATTAAAGACAGAGAGTTTAGATACAAAGGGAATTTTAAAGTACCCTAAGAAAGAGAGCGTTAATTTAAACGAGATGGTTCTGCTTATTTCAGATGAACAGGGTTCCCCGGATACTTTTAAAGTAATATATGAATTATCACTTCCTCCTGATTTACCGGCAGGAGATTATTCTACTTTGATCACTTATTCTATCTTGGAACGATAGATAAAATTTTTGGTAAAGTTAGTAAAGGAGGTGAAACAAAATGAAAAAGTTGTGTTTAATTTTGACAACGGTTATTTTTACGTTTTCCTTGGTAGTTCTTGCCCAGGCGCAGTCTGTAGTATCAGCTCCTCCGATCAAAGCTTCAGCTACTATTGATGAGGAGATGGTGATTGTGGTGGATGTTTTCCGCGTTGACTCAAAAGGCACGAACGACTTTACGGATGACGAATGGCTGACAACTCCGGTTTCGGTGATGAATTTTGGCACCCTGCTTCACACATATATAGATCCTGTTACTATGGAAGAAAAAGAGGCCGGCTGCCTTTATTCTAGTCCCTACTACTACGTTGCCTTAATTTCTGCTTTTACTTCAGGTAGAGAGTACAATATCGTGTCTGAAAACTATGGTTTAGACGGCGACTATGGTACTTTGATAAAGGGATTTGCAGTCACCCATATTGACGCTCATCCTAAAGATCCTCGTTCAGCTAGCGGTTATATCAACGCGACAGCAGCTCCGGCAGATAGCAACACAGGTAATCCAGGCTTAGCAGCAGTGGGCGAAAAACTGCTTTATTACAGCGGTTCAGCTGGTCATTCCAGGACCATTGCTGTTGGCTTTGGTATTCCGCCTAAGTATGATACAAGTGGTGCTGAACCCTATCCGGGCTATGCTACTAATGATTTTATTCCAGTGGATACTCCTAGCGATACTTACAGCGGAGACGTAACCTTCAGCGTTGTCCTTGTTTATTAATTCTGAAGGCTTGCTATTAGCACAGAATTAAAACCTCTAAAATGAGGAAAAACATTTGTCTGGATGAGAAGGTAGGGTCAACCTTCTCCAGGCAAATTTTAAGGAGACAATGAGAAAGCTTTTTTTTATATTTATAGTAATTTCGGCTTTATCTTTTATTTTATATATACCCGGCCTTGAGGCTATCCAGTTATCTGTTCAGGAAGGGAAAGTAAGGTTAAGCATTCCTCCGGGAGCTTCTAAGAGCGGGAGCATTTCTGTAAAGAATACTTCTACCGAACCAGTTGATATAAGGGTTTATTTGGAGGATTGGCGTTTTGTCTCTAGTCAAGATGGCTCAAAAGAATTCAAGCCGCCGGGAACATATCCTTTTTCCTGCGCCGAATGGATTAATTTTAGCCCGGCAGAATTTAACATACCGCCTTTTGGAAAAAAAGAGGTCAGGTATATGGTAGAGGTTCCTGACGGTGCTTCTGGAGGCCATTATGCAGTCATGTTTTTTGAGAGTTTTTTGTCCGATAATACAGATAAAGAAAATATAGGGGTGGGCGTAGCGCTGAGGATGGGCTCTTTATTTTACGTTGAACCTGAGGGTACGATAAAAAGAGAAGCGGTTCTAAGCGGTTTGGCGGTCAAGAGAGAAGATTCCGGATTCGCTTTAACCTTTAATTTTGAAAATACAGGAAATACTGACATCGTGACTGAGGGAAGTTTCCACATTATTGATAAATCCGGCATGGTTTATGCGCGGGGTGAACTCAGCCAGGTATATACCTTTCCGGGTGATAAAGGGGTTTTGCAAGCGCAATGGCAAGAGCCTTTGCCTGCCGGAAAATATGATCTGGTGGTTACTTTAGATCTAGGTAAATCTAAAGAAGGTTCAGGATTGGGAAAGGGGCCGTTAATGGTCAAGGAAGCCATGTTGCAAGTCAGCGCTTCCGGAGAAATACTATCGGTCGGGCAATTAAAATGAAGAGACTCTTTGTTATTCTTCTTATATTTATTTTTTTATTTTTAAATATGCCGTTTCCGGTTTATAGCTATACCCTGGCTTCAGCCTTTCTCTGCGAATTAGGGATAAAATACTATAACAGGGGTGACTACCAGGCTGCGCTTCATGAGTTTAATAAGGCACTCCTGGCTAATCCTAATAACCCGGTTGCTAGAGAATACCTTAATAAAATAAAACAGAGAGAATTTGAGATAAGAAGAAAAACTAGGAGTAGAGCGCCGGCTGCTCCGACTTTACCCAAAAAACGCGCGGTTATAGAGAAAGCTAAAGTACCCTCCGTTCCTTTTATCCGTCCCTCACCGGTTACTAGGCCTGCGCCGGAGATTTCTCCTATTCCTTCAATGGGACCGGCTCCTGCTGTGCCAATGCCGCGGCGGGTAATCGAAGAAGAAGTTGTTCCGGCTGCAGAGCTTGCTTATGCAGTTTTAAGACTCGATAAGGAAGCCCTGGCATTATTAAAACAACCAATTGAAATTGAATTAAAAAAGAGTCTGTTAATCGAAGGAAGTAATATACAGCGCTTTTTAGTAACTTCTCCCGGCGTTATCACCATAGAGAGAGAGGGCCCTGACGCCGTATTGATTACCGGTAGTAAGCTGGGCTATACCTATCTGCATCTTTGGGATCAATCAGGACGTAATACATTGGAGTTTTTAACTGTTCCCCCCAAACCTAAAGGCCCGACTTTACAAGAGAAGATGCTCCTTGAAGAGGAGTTGGCAGGCACTTTTAAGTTAGGTTATTCTTTAAACTGGAATTCCTATGAGAGTGGAAGGAGAATAGATGAGTTAGAAAGAGGGACTTACGGCTATACACACTGGTTAAGGATAGACGGGCAGACGCCCTACGGAGGCCTGGAGTCTTCTTTTTCTGTGCGTTCATTAAGAACCACTACTGATTTGACCTATGTGACGTTGGGCCTGACCGGAGGCAGGTTCGGGCCTTTTAAGAATTTTACTTTACGCGGGTTCGATTATTCTCCGGCTATCAGCAACCTTACTTTTTCTCCCACCTCCTTAAGAGGAGCGATGTTTGATTCTCCGGCGTTTAATAAAAAGTTGAATTATATTGTTTTCTGGGGCAGGGAGGGGGGCGGCAGGTTCGGAGACCTCTCTCCTGGTTTAGCCAAAATAAAAAGTTCATTTTTAAGCGGGCTTAATTTAAACTACGCTCCTTTTTCAAACCTGAATTGTAATTTTACCGTTGCGCACGGCTGGGGCAGAGCCCGTCCCGAAGATTTAAACCGCTATAATTATGATTTACACTCTACCTGGAATTTCAGGAATTTGGGACTGCGTTATGAAATAGCCCATGATAGCGAAGAGTTTGCCCAGCTATTTACCAGCCGCTTTAGCTTTCCGAATTTGAATTTAAACCTTGAGTTAAGAGACAGCGATAAGGAGTTTAAGACTGCTACGGGGTGGGGTTGGCGAGCCGGTGAATTAGGGGTATTACTTAATCTTTCAGCAAGGCCTTTTAACAATATTAGTTTAAGCAGCCGTTTGGATGTATACCGAGATAGAATATCCCCCAGCTTGGAAGATGAGGACCGCTGGAACCAGAACTTTAATCTGAATTTAAATTATAAACTTAGCCGCTTAACCAGCCTAGGCGGTTATTATTTACTGCAAAATCATTTAGGTGAAGTAAATCAATACCGCTATCAGTCCCCGGGATTAAGATTAACCAGGTCATTTGAATTCGGTAAAAAAAGAGTGAGTACCTATTTTAATTATCGCCACCAGATTAACCAGAATTATTCCTCGCCCAGCCTGAATTATACAAATGATAAAGTAAAAGTGGGCCTGAGGATGCCTTTAATAGGCGGTCTTAATTATTATATTAATAAAGAATACAATTGGCTTAAAGAAGAATTAAATGAAAATAATTTCAGGCCCCACGCTATGGAAACTGGCTTGGATTGGTCAGGCAGAATCTTGGAGACTCCTTTTTACGGGAACGTGCGTTTCATCTATCGGGATGAAGAGGATACAAATTCTTCTCCCAGCATTTTATCTGGCGAGGATTACATAGAGGGATACGCGGAGTTATCTTTCCGCCCCAAGCCTGATGTAGAGTTGTATTCTTCCGGACGCATCCGCAATATCTGGGCAGAGGAGGCAAGCGCTACAAAACGCATAGAGGCGGATTTGCGCGCAGGTATGCGTTACCTTTGGGATACAGGTTTACGCTGGGATATCGTTGGGAATATCGAGGGTTGTGTTTTTAAGGATTATAACGGTGACGGTTTAAGAGACCGCAATGAACCTCCTATAGAAGGGGCAAAAATCTGGTTGGGTAAAGACAGATACGAAATAACCGATGTTTTTGGTTATTATAAATTCACCAAGGTAAGAGCAAAAAAGGCTTATGTAACTATTGATCCTACCATTATACCGCCTGGCTTTATGCTTACTGTTCCTGCCAGACAGGAAGTGCTTTTAAGCCACGGCCAGACCAGCCGGATAAATTTCGGCTTCAATAGCCGCACAGAAATTTACGGTAGGGTTTTTGAAGATGTGGATAAAGACGGAATTCTAGGCGACAAGGATAAAGGCGTTGCCAATGTAACTTTAATGTTAGAAGATGGAAGGCAGGTTATAACTGATACCTCAGGAAGATATTTTTTTAGAAACGTACCTATCGGAAGACACACCTTGACTTTAGAGCTGGAGAGTTTACCTTCTCAATATATGCCCACTGTTCCTATCTTTGAAGATATCGAGCTTTCCGAGGGCGTAAGCTACAGATACGATATTCCTGTACGCAAAATAAAATAATTTAAATCGGATTGAATAATTTAACGGCTGTAAATAGTCTTTACTATAACCGTTGTATCTCGCTGTTTTATTAATTGTTCTTCTTGGATTTTTTCTTCGGGTTCTTCGCTTGGAACATATTTTTCTTCTTCAGGCAACTGTGCCTGTTCTGTCACAGTTTCGCTTGCTTGCCTTTTTTCCCTCTTTTCTTCTTCAATCAAGGGAGCGTTTAATCCCGGTATAACCGGAATTCTGCAGCTAACCTTTACCTTTGCACTGTTGCCTGCCCAGCCGGGAGCAGTTAAAAAACCAAAAATTATTAAACCCACGATTAAAATTCTACATAACATTTTACTCACCTCTTTCACTGCTTGGGCGCTTTGGAATAAAAACGCCCAAGCTCACCGCCGCCAGAAGCGGCGTTAGTTATTTCTACCGTGGCAGGTGGGGATATATTTTTTTCAATAGTTTTGTAATTCTATTCTCAAAATCTTTTCTTGATTTTATATTCTTACCGTCCAGATGGAGTTTCTGTACGAAATCAATCAGCCACTCAATGACTTTAGCCCGGGAAAGCTTAAGGCCTGTGGAAAACAAGGCGTCCTTTCCCAGTTTATCCAGGAAATCCACTTCCTCTCGGTTTAAAAATGTGACTACGCGCTGATAATTCATTTTATCCTCCAATAAAAAAGCCCCGACTTGTTTGCTCTGGGCAAACTAAAGCCGAGGCGTACAAAAACAAAAAACCCTAAAGGCAATCTTTAGGGTTTTTACTCTTTGGCAACGCAGCCAGCCTTTCGGCTCTGTCGTTTTGCCCCTTAGCGAATTAATTTACGCCTCGGGATCCCGTTAGGGACGCCCCAGCATTTCTGCTAGTTTGCCTTTATCAGTAGCTTTCCTGATTGTCAAAATCGTCAGAAAATTCTCTTCTGACGCTTACATTTTAAGTATAACACAAAATTAGCAAAATTTCAAGTTTGTAAATTTGTAAATTTATACATTAACCAAAATATACCTCAATACTTTTTACTTGGCGGGCTCTGATTTTTTCTGATTGGGGACTCGATAGGGTATCTGAAGCAAAGGAAGTTGTATTATTATCTTTATCTTTAAGTACAATGCGCTTAATTTTTGCGGCATTTGCTCCAAAGGTGTTCTTTTTCTTAGGGTTATGATAGATTACGCGGATACTGCCCAGAAGATTAAAACTATATTCTCCCTTACGGGTAAATAGCCAACCCGGCAATATCGGAGCAAAACGAAGATTTAATCCTGCATTTTTATCAAGAAAAAAGGGATTATGGCCTATATTCATAATCAGCCAGAGGTTTACGAATTCCGCGGTAGAGCCTGAAAGGCGCGCTACATAGCCGTTTCCATGCAGGCTTTTATCCGCAAAGGCGCTGCTGACCAGAAAAGATGAGTTTTCCAGGATGCTGCGGCCGTATCTTTGCGGATCCTGAAAAGGTATAAGCACACTCTTAAATTCTTCATAAAACTCTTTATATAAACCTTTCTTTAAGAGCTCCAGCAGGAATTTATATTCCATGTGCAGCCATACAGATTCATGCTCTAACCACCCGCGCGTAAAGACTCGGCACCTGCCGATCTCCCGCGGCATGGCATTAAGGTTGACCGTAACTTTATACATCTTAAGCTTTTTGTCATAAAGGTCGCTCTGCTTGGTTGAAATATAGAGTTCTTTTGCCTCATTTTTATTAGCGCAAAGTCTTAAAGCGTGCATCTGCGTTTCCAGGAAGAAGGGAAGCTTAATCTGTTTAAATTTATTAGGTTTAATGAAAGGTTCGTTTAAAGGCGTATAATCAACAACTTCATTGATAAAGTAGCCATAATATATTTTTTTATTTTTATCAAATGCTTTTTGGATACCGGATTCAATTTTTCTTAAAGCCGTATCCAGCACAGGCAGCAAGTCAGAAGATTTTATTTTTAATTCTTTGCCGCTTAATCCTAATTTTGTTTTTTCGCGGTATTCTTCTTTAAGTTTACAACTTAAATCCCAGTAGCGGTAATCTTTATCTTCGGCATTTGAAGATTCAGATTCGGTTATTAATTTATTGAGTTCGAACAGCAGGTTATGTATTTCTTCGGTAATCAGCAGCTCGTCAATTTTACATTTCTGGATTAATTCTTTTATAAGAATAACCAGTCTTTTTAATTCAAAGGTTTCGTTTATTGAAGAGCCGGATAAGCCGGGTAAACCGTTTAATGAGTCAAACCAGTTCGGCTTATCTGCTTCCATTTCTATGCCCATGCCGAATGGGTCAAGTGCAGCTAGTTTGTTAGCCAGGATACATAGAAGTTTATTGATCAGGTTAGTCAAATAAATTTGCCCCTGGCCAGATTCTGTTCTTACTACTTGGGGATTGACGGTCCTTTTTGAGATCATTTCTTTCTTTGCCTGGTCTTCCTGTACGGAATGGAACTGCCTGACTACGCCGTCTTTAATAAGGTATTTCTGATGGCGCGGCATGACCACCCAGGAGTTATCGTAATAAGTAAACACTTTTTTATCGAAAACAATCTCTTTTAACTTCTCCGGATATAATCCGAGATAGCTTTCAAGTAAGTCCAGATTATAAGTCCAGTGATCAGTCCAGAATCCTTCCCCGTGTATAGCTTCCTGTTTTTTTAGGGAATGCGATAAAAGAATATTTAAGAATTCATCGTAAGAGACTTCTAACTTTACCTTATTTTCTTCAAGGAAGAGGATCATCTCTCCGGGGGTAAAAGGTTTTTTTAAGAAAGACATTATTTTTGATATGTTCGCTTCGCTTAATTTTTTTAATTCACCCTGGAAGCTAATCGGGTCCTCCAAGTGGAAGGTGGTGTGTTTAATTACCAGAGGATTAAAACCGTCAGCCTGGATGAGATTAAAAAAGGTAATAATATCAGAGTCTCTTATGTCGGGATTAAACCAGATGTTACATCTTCGATTTTGATTTGTATCGCGGTAATTGCCGTTTCCTTGAGAAAAATAAGCGGGTTGGATATGGAATTTGTTATAATCTCTTTCCAGATCTCCGTGTTTTCTGGAATACAGGTAGAACACCGAATCGCCCTTTGGGCCCTTAAATACAAGCGGATAACCTCCGCGAATCAGATTGTCCAGGTAGGTTTGACGGCAGTAAAGGTCGAATTGCCTGGAATTGCTCTCTGTGGCTATATCGGATTGCAGCCTTTCGATAATTCTTTTATTTTCCTCTTTTTTATGGAAGAGATAGCCTTTCTTGGTGATTTTTGGGATAGAGGCATTCAGCATTGCCTTGTTTCCCATATAGCCGATTACAGAATAAAAGGTTTTTTCCTGGCGGGGTGCAAGTTTAATATTTAAGCAGCTAAAGGCAGAAGGAGTTTTACTTTTACCGGGTTTATCTTTTGTCTTGGCCAGGTCCTGGTATAAAAATTGACGCGGACAGGAAAAGTCTGTTACCGGGCCGAAGACAGTTGCCGGGTCAACTATCGGTTTAATAATTTTAGCTTTTGAATTTTCATAGTGAAAGGTTAAGTAGAAATTTCCTTCGCGTATATGTACAACCTCGGGCCGGTCTGTAGGGTCGACATCCAGCTTGTAAAAAGGCACTTTTTGCTCCAGGTTTTCCACATTCATCCAGGCTTCTACGGTGCGGCTTAGTTTTTTTAAGAAGAAGTTAGCCACGCCAAAGGGGATGATTTGGGGTAAGCCGTCAACAAGCTGCATTTTCTTAGGCTTTTTAGAAATATTAGTAATCGTTACTATCCTTACCAGCGCGGCATAATAATCTTCAGGGATAGTAAAGTATTCTACTTTTACTCCCAGGCCTAAAGTTGAATTTTCTTCTTCCAGCGAAAGATCATAGGAGGTCATGTTAAGGCGGTTTTTAAGCTCAAATTCTAAATTGGTAAAACCGTTATGAAAAGGTTCATAAAAAACATTTTTTTTGCCGGTATGCAGCTTGATAAAAGTGCGGAATCCCTGGGTAGATACCAACTGCCAGCTTTTATTTGCCGGAAAGAATTCTAAAATCGGCCGGTCTTTGCTGTCCACGCCAAAGCTGGCTATTGCTTGGCCGCGGTTTACGTAGAAAACCCACATCGGAATACCGTATTTTCCGGCGATGCCCGGGAAGAAGTTGGCAAAGGGCTTGGCAAAGTTGTAGTTTTCGATAGTGAATGCCGAACTATGCGGATTAAGGTGGTATTTTACTTTTGAACTTTTAGGCATGTTTTCCTTTTGAGCCAATAAGCTTCTATTTTACATATTTTAAGAAGTTTGTCTATAAAAATATTTTAAGAAGGCTGGTTATTAGGGTTAGTCGTTAGTTGTTGGACAAGGATGAGGAGGAGGTGTAGGTCAGCAAATACATCCTTGCCTCACCCTTTTCCATCGACCAAATACCTACTCCTTCAACCAGATGATTGGGCTTTTAAAACTGTAAAAAACTCCTTTTCTGTTTGATTTTTGCCGCAAAGTATGATATTATACTTTTTCAAACGAGACGACATTATGCAGATAAACAAAGAATTAGTGGAATATATAGCTCATCTTGCCAGGATCGGGCTTAGCGAGGAGGAGTTAGAGGAGCTATCTGTGCAGTTAGAGGATATCCTGGGCTTTATCGAAAAGCTTAAGAAGATAGACATCGGGAAAATCAGCCCTACCAGCCATATCTTACCGATTAATAATGTGTTTAGAGAAGATGAGCCGGTTGAATCTTTACCGCTAAGTGAAGTATTGAATAACGCTCCCCTTAAAGAAGGCAGCTTTTTTGGTGTTCCTAAAGTCATCGAATAACCTTTAAATATGCAGTTACATACCTTAACCGCCCACGAGTTACTGGAAAAAATAAAGAACAAGGAAACCAATGCTAAAGAAATCTGTGAATCTATTAGCCGGAGAATTAAAAGCATAGATTCTAAGGTTAAGGCATATGTGCGCAGAGGTGAAAATAAGCTGCCTAGTAAAGAGGCTTTTTACGATAACGGTACTATTTTAAAAGGAATCCCCGTAGCTATAAAAGACAATATTTGTACCAAGGGGCTGGCGACTGAATGCTGCTCACATATCTTAGATAACTTTATTCCTCCTTATGATGCCACGGTGATTAAAAAATTAAAAGACGCCGGCGCGCTGATCTGGCCGGATAAGACCAACATGGATGAATTTGCTTTTGGTTCGTCGACTGAAAATTCCTTTTTCGGCCCTACGCATAATCCCTGGAATCTAGAATGTGTACCTGGCGGCTCATCCGGAGGTTCTGCTGCTTGCGTCGCTGGCGAAGAAGCTGTTTTTGCCTTGGGTTCTGACACCGGAGGTTCAATACGCCAGCCTGCGTCTTTTTGCGGAGTGGTAGGGCTTAAACCTACTTACGGCAGAGTTTCCCGATACGGTTTGATTGCTTTTGCTTCCAGCCTCGATCAAATCGGACCGATCACCAAAGATGTGCGCGATAGCGCATTTCTTTTAAATATTATTGCCGGCAAAGATATACAGGATTCCACTTCTGCGGATATCGCGCCTCCTGACTTTACCCGTTCGTTAGAGAAAGATATTAAAGGGCTTAAAGCGGCTATCCCAAAAGAGTATCTTGTAGCCGGAATTGATTCCCAGGTGAAAAAAAACATAGAAGAGGCAATAGCCAAGTTAAAAGAATTGGGCTTGGAGTGTAAAGAAGTTTCCCTGCCGCATACGGAATTTGCCGTGCCGGTTTATTATATTATTGCAACTGCTGAGGCAAGTTCCAATTTAGCCAGATTTGATGCAGTGCAATACGGTTTAAGAAGTAAAAAACAAAGATCTAAGGCACTAAACCGTTTGTTAGAAATGTATGCCAGTACAAGAGAAGAGGGTTTTGGCCAGGAGGCAAAGCGCAGGATTATCTTAGGGACCTTTGTTTTATCGCATGGATATTATGATGCTTATTATTTAAGGGCGTTGAAGGTCAGGACGCTTATAAAGCAGGATTTTGACAATGTATTTAAAGAGTTTGATTGCATACTTACTCCTACTTCGCCCAGCGCAGCTTTTAAAATCGGAGAAAAAAAAGAAGATCCGTTAAAGATGTATCTTTCTGATATCTATACGATTTCCGCCAACTTAGCCGGCATACCCGCAATATCACTGCCTTGCGGCTTTACCAAAGATAACCTTCCTGTGGGGTTACAAATTTTAGCCAAGCCTTTTGACGAGGAAATGCTTTTACGCGTAGCTTACAACTACGAACAAAATACCGGCTGGCATAAGTTAAGGCCGAAGTTATAATCAGCTAAACTATGAAATACGAAACAGTAATCGGGTTAGAAGTCCACGTACACCTTAATACCAAAACCAAGGCTTTTTGCGGTTGTAGAACGGAGTTTGGCAGAGAGCCTAATTCGCAGGTCTGCCCTGTATGCTTGGGTTTTCCGGGAAGCCTGCCTGTTTTGAATAAAGCTGCTTTTGAGCATGCGATTAAAGTAGGTCTGGCTTTAAATTGCAGCATCAGCGAGTTTACCAAATTCGACCGTAAGAATTACTTTTATCCAGATTTACCGAAAAATTATCAGATTTCCCAGTATGATTTACCTCTGGCTGAGTGCGGTTTTCTGGATATAGACGTGGGTGGCAGCATTAAGCGCATAGGAATAAAACGAGTGCATTTGGAAGAGGACGCCGGAAAATTAATACACCAGAAAGAATTAAGCCTGGTGGACTTTAACCGCACCGGTATACCGCTTTTAGAAATCGTAAGCGATCCGCAAATCAATTCGCCCGAGGAGGCGCACGAATATCTGATCAGGCTAAAAAGCCTTATTGAGTATCTTGATGTTTCTGATTGCGATATGGAAAAAGGGTCTTTACGCTGTGACGCGAATATATCGATCAGGAAAGCCGGGGATAAAGAATTAGGCGTAAAGACTGAATTAAAAAATATGAATTCTTTTAAAGCGGTAAGAGACGCTTTAGATTTTGAGAATAAACGCCAGACAGAATTACTGGAAGGTGGCGGGAAGATTATTCGGGAGACCCGTCTCTGGGATGCCCAGAATTTGGTTACTATCTCCATGCGCACAAAAGAGGAAGCAAAAGATTACCGTTATTTTCCTGAGCCGGATTTACCACCTTTTATTATTAAAAAAGAGCAGATTGAACAAATAAAAAAATCTATTCCGGAATTGCCGCGCGAAAAGATAAGCCGCTTTATAAAGGAATATGGATTAACAGAATACGAAGCTGAAATTATAACCTCTTTAAGGAAAGACGCTGATTTTGCCGAAGAATGTTTTAGGGCCTATTCCGGAAAAGATAAAAAACCGGTCATAAATTATCTTATCGGCCCGATGCTGGCCGAAGCTAATAACAGAAACTGTTCTCTTTCAGGGTTAAAAGTCAAGCCTCTAGGTTTGATAGAACTGCTCGGATTTATCGGCCGTAATGAGATATCACAGCTTTCGGCAAAGGAAGTGTTAAAAGAGATGATAGAGACCATGAAAATGCCGGGTGAGATTATTAAAGATAAGAATCTGATTCAGATATCTGATTCCGAAACCCTTAAAGAGATCGCCGAGGAAGTAATAAAGTTAAATCCTAAATCCTGCCAGGACTACAAAAGCGGAAAAGCCAACGCGCTTATGTTTCTCATCGGCCAGGTAATGAAAAAAACACAAGGCAAAGCCGATCCCAAAGCAGTTCAAGATATTTTAAAGAGGAGGTTACTCAATGAGTAAGAAAGCAGCCACGATCATCGCGATTCCCGCAATAAGCTTTTCTATTTTTGTTTTTTCTTGTTTTGGCCTTTCCGAGATAGTTAAAAGCGAAAAAGAGGAATTATTCCGTCAGCTAGAGATATTTTCTGATGCCCTGACAATCGTAAAAGAGGATTACGTAGAAGATGCAAAGCCGAAAGATTTAATCTACGGCGCCTTAAAAGGAATGCTTTCGGCGTTAGACCCTTATAGCCAGTTTCTTGATCCTGACACCTACAACGAGCTAAAGGTAGATACCGAGGGCCAATTTGGAGGTTTAGGTATTGAGATTACCATTCAGGACGGCCTGCTTACGGTGGTTACTCCTATAGAGGGGACGCCCGCTTGGGATGCGGGGATAAAGCCAGGGGACAAAATCGTAAAAATCGAAGGCGAGATAACCCGTGATATCACCCTTATTGAAGCTGTAAAAAAATTACGCGGTAAACCCGATGAACCCGTAAATTTAACTGTTTTAAGAGAACCGGAGAATAAGCTGTTGGAATTCAAAGTTGTTCGCGCTGTAATCAAAATTACCGACATAAAAGAAGCGCTCATATTGGAAGACGATATTGCTTACATACGACTGACAGAATTCAGAGAGAATACCCCAAAGGATTTTTCCGGTATATTGGATGATTTAAATAGGCAGGGTATGCAGGCACTGATATTAGATTTACGTAATAATCCCGGAGGGCTTCTGGATGCAGCGATTAAAGTAACTGAAAAATTTATCCAGCCGGGTAAGCTTCTAGTATATACCAAAGGGCGCAAACCTTCACAGAACATTGAATTTTTTTCCAAAGAAAAAAATCCTTTACTGGATGTCCCGATTGTGGTTTTGATCAATCAGGGTTCTGCTTCAGGCAGTGAAATAGTTGCTGCGGCTCTGCAGGATTATAAGCGCGCCATCATTTTAGGGAAAAAATCTTTTGGTAAGGGATCTGTGCAGACAATAGTGCCTTTAAGCGATGGTTCTGCGATAAGGTTAACTACGAGTAAATATTATACTGCCTCAGGCAAAGAAATACATAATAAGGGCGTGATCCCTGACATTGAGGTAGGTGAGCTGGCTTTGGAAAAAGCAGATTATCTGGGCGAACAGGCAGAAGAATTAGAGCAGGTTTTTGAAAAATTAAGCAAGGAAGAAGAGCAGCAAGAAGACAGAGAAAAAGAAGATTTTTATAAAAGAGACAATCAGATTATGCATGCAATCGATGTGCTTAAGGCGGTTAGAATTTATGGTAAATTATCGGGCTGATATTTCTGCGGGCTAAAATATGAAAAAAGAAAATAAATATAAACTGGCAATCCTTATTTTATCCGTAATTGTCTTGTTTCAGGCGGTATTGATTCTGGGTAAAAGGCATGAAGGCACGATAGAACCGGAGCCTGATTCCCCGGCGGCGATAAAGGGTAAAATTGCTGTGGTTGTTGATGACTGGGGATATAACCTGAAGAATTTAAACCTGCTTAAAGAGATTCAATACCCCCTTAGCGTGGCGGTTTTGCCGGGATTAGCATATTCTAAGCTTATCAGCGAAAATTTGCACGCTGAGGGCTTTGAAGTAATTTTACATCTTCCTATGCAGCCGCGGGAAAGTGAAAAAATAAGATTAGAAAAAAACACTATCATGGTCGATATGGATGAAAATAGAATAAAAGATATTATTGAACTGGATTTAAAAAGTGTTCCTTCTGCCAGGGGGGTTTCTAACCACATGGGTTCAAAGGCAACTGCAGACATGGTTACCATGGAGAGAGTCTTCCAGCAATTAAAGGAGCGTAAGCTTTTTTTCCTGGATAGTTTTGTAGCCGGGAAAACCGCATGCAGGAAATTAGCAAAAAAATTAAATTTGCCTTTTGCTCAAAGAGATATCTTTTTAGATAATGAATTGAGACAGGAATATATAGAAGGGCAGCTTGAGAAATTAAAAAGAAAAGCGGGATTAAAGGGAGAGGCTATCGGCATATGCCACGCGCACAAAGTTACCCTTATGGCCTTAAAAAAAACAATGCCGGAAATCGAAAAACAGGGATATAAATTTGTGTTTGTTTCAGAATTGGTAGACAAATGATTGTATTAGGGATAGAGACTTCTTGTGATGAAACCGCCTCTTCCGTAGTAAAAAATGGCAAGGATATTCTTTCTAATGAAGTAAGTTCCAGTTTAAATTTTCATAAAAAATACGGCGGCATTGTTCCGGAAATCGCTTTTCGTAAACAATTAGAAACTATTGCCGCGGTTACTGATTGCGCTTTAAAAGAAGCAGGGCTTAAGATAAAAGACATTGATCTGATAAGCGTAACAAACGCACCCGGTTTGCTTGGTTCGTTATTGGTGGGCATTTCTTTTGCCAAGGCATTGAGTTTGAATTTAGGAATTCCTCTGGTCGGGGTAAATCACCTGCACGGCCACATTTACGCTAATTTTTTAGAGAAAGATCTTTCGTTGCCCGCTGTTTCTTTAATTGTTTCCGGAGGACATACCAGTCTATTTTATCTTAAAGATTTTAAAAACATCCAAACCTTGGGTACGACTTTTGATGACGCCTGCGGCGAGGCATTTGATAAGGTGGCTAAAATTCTAAACTTAGGTTATCCCGGCGGCCCGATAATCGAACGTTTAGCAAAAAGAGGTTCGCCTAAAATAAAATTCAGCTGTTCTAATCCTAAAAAGCCATTGGATTTTAGTTTTAGCGGTATTAAGACTGCGGTTTTGTATTACGCAAGAAAACATTTAGCAGGCAGCAGGCATTACTCGGCTTCTTCATCTGAAGGGCAATCTCAATTGATATACGATGTCTGCGCTTCTTTTCAGGAAGCGGCTATAAATACCTTGATTGAAAAATCCTTTTTAGCCTGTAAACTGAAAAAATCAAAAAAGTTATTAATCGGGGGTGGGGTAGCAGCAAATAGCAGGTTAAGAGAAAGGTTTCGTGCAGCAGCGGACTCGGATGAGATAAAGGTATTTTTTCCGCAAAGGCGCTTTTGCCTTGATAATGCCGCTATGGTAGCCGGCATAGGATACGCTTTATTTAAAAAAGGCAGGCATTCTGATTTATATTTGAGCGCAAATTTAAATTAATTCACTATAGTTATTGAAATCAAAAGAGGAGGTAGGAGGAGATGATTAGCAATGCCCAAATCATAATACGTTTATTGCTGTCGGTTATTTTAAGTGGTTGCGTTGGCCTTGAGCGCCAGATACGCGGGCGCACTGCAGGGCTGCGTACTCATATTTTGGTGGGCTTGGGTTCTTCTCTTATAATGTTGACATCTCTCTATGTTTTTGATATATTTGAGAATAAAGTTCCGCTTGACCCGGCGCGATTGGCTGCAGGGGTAATTACCGGTATAGGATTTTTAGGCGCAGGAACAATACTAAGGGAGAAAACAGAAGTCAGGGGTTTAACTACTGCTGCCAGCCTCTGGGTAGTAGCATGCATTGGCCTTGCCCTGGGATGTGGATTTTATATTGCTGCGGTTTTTTCTACAGCCCTGGTTTTAGTTGTTTTAGGCGTGCTAAGATATTTGGAATTCAAGGCATTAGGCAAAAAAGCAAAAGAGTAAAAATATTAATTTAAGAGGAGGTGAATAAGATGGCTCTCAGAAAGAAAGGCGAGGAAAAAATCCTGGATATGGATGCAAATATGCAGGGGAACCTAAGTTTTAAAGAGCCGGTAAACCTGCGTATTAACGGCAAGTTTGAAGGAAATTTGGATACCCGCGGGAATTTGACTATTGGCTCAACGGCAGTGGTGATCGCCGAAATCCACGGAGACAATATTATCATCGGCGGCAAGGTAAAAGGCAGGGTTACCGCCAAAGAAAGATTGACTCTTCTTCCCGGCGCTGTAGTTGAAGGCGAAATTTATCCCACCAGATTGAACGTAACAGAGGGCGCAGTATTCGAAGGAAAATGTATCATGATTCACGATTTTTTAAATCCTGAAGAGCTGGCCCGTTATTTAGAAGTAGATTTAAGCTCAATCATGGAATGGGCGAATTCCGGAAAAGTTCCGGGCATAAAAGAAGGCAGTAGCTGGAGATTTGATAGAAAGGCCATTGATTCCTGGATTGCTTCTGGGAAAATCGGCAAATAAACTTAAAAGAATCTAAAATTAATTTCTGATAGGTTCGGCTAAAATTAAAATTTTATGGTGGAAGAAAGACTTTTGACCGTAAGGGATGCTTCATCTATTTTGGGTATCTCTGAAAAAGAGATTCTGGAATTAGTTGAAACTAACCGCTTGCCCGCATACAGGGTCGGCGGTGTTTATCTAAGGTTCAAGCGCGAACAACTGGATAATTTTAAGACTACCCTAAAACCTTACAGTGCCAAAATTGCCAGCCATCCCAAGATTACATTTAGGGAAAAGCTTAGCGATTTTTTTTATTTTTACGACTTCTATCTATTGTCTGCCCTTATCGTCTTATTCATCTTGATAGTAATATTTCACTATTGATACATTCTGCGGTACCCATGCCGCTATGTAAATTTTGAACGAACTCTTTGCCGCGCCCAGTATCAATCCTGAGTAAGCCATAGGTTCTAGCAGCTAGGGTCGAAGGATTAATTAATATTCTATATCCCTGCATAACAAGCAAATATAAAATTAATGGCTCAATTTAGAGAAAAAATTTGCGAGCTTGGTTTTGCTAAATTGGACCTGGATAGAGAAAACCGCCGGGGGTTTCCGGAAGTTATCTATTCTCCGGGAAAAACTAAGGCCCAGTTAAAGAAAATCTGCCGGCAGATGATTAAAAATAAACAGGCCTTATTATTAACTAAGCTTGAGAAAAATGTCTTCATCTATCTTAAGAAATCAGTGCCGAAATTAAAGTACAACCCTTTAGCAAAGATCGGTTTTTTAAGCCAAATTAAATCCGGCAAGACTAAAGGGCTGGTAGCGCTCATTTCCGCAGGAACCGCGGATATTCCGGTAGCCGAGGAGGCAGCAGTGACTTTGGAGTTTATGGGTAACCGGATAAGAAAACTTTACGACGTGGGGGTCGCCGGAGTTCATAGGGTAATGCGGCACATTGAACTATTGAGACAAGCGAAAGTTGTGATTGTGGTTGCCGGAATGGAAGGTGCTTTGGCAAGCCTGGTAAGCGGCTTGGTAAAATGCCCGGTAGTAGCGGTTCCTACCAGCTGCGGATACGGAGCTAACTTCAAAGGCCTGTCTGCTTTATTAACGATGTTGAATAGTTGTTCTGTAGGTGTTGCTGTGGTAAACATAGATAACGGTTTTGGCGCAGGTTATTTTGCCAGCCTGATTAATCGGGGTAGCAATTGAAGATTAGTCTAAAAGAAGCGGAAAGATTCCACGG
>QNCD01000014.1 GCA_003644385.1 Candidatus Omnitrophota bacterium | reverse complement strand
TTGGCTCAAGGGCTTAAAAAATTTGCCCTCTAATCTTTCGTTACAGCCACGATCTCTGGTTGAGCCATATAAAACCATTACATCTTTGAAGCGAATTTACACAAAATCCAGTATACTACCCAATCGATAATTTCTATTGATTTTCTAATGCCATATACTTTATAATAATAAGCATATAGGAGAAAATATGGATCCGATATTGCTTCCTTTTTGGTTAGTTGTGGGCGTGGCAACAATGATGATTTCTACCAGTATTGTCCTTGCGCGAAAGATAAAAACGATTAAAAAGAGCAAGGTTGCTGAGCAGGAACACGAAACTAAAATTACGGATTTAAGCAGCCGGACTGCTTCCTTGCAAGGGGATTTAGAGCAGACAAAAAAAGATTTTCGCAATGCACAGAATGAAATAAACGACTTAAAGGATATTGAGGCACGATTAAATACAGAGCTGCGCAAAACCAGAGAATCGCTGGTGGCATCGCGGCAGGAATATGATAAATTGTTGCGAGAACATACAGAGCAGAAAGAAAGCTTTTCGCGGCAAGAGAAAGAATTGAGGCAGGCCCTCGCTTCCAATTCAAAACTAGAAAATAGCCTTAAAAAACTTAAGGATTCTAACCAGGAAATGACTGTTAAAATACAGGAATTAGAGTCAAGCTCCTGCCAACTTCAAAAGACAGAAGTATCCCACCAGGAAACTATTTATCGGCAAGGGCAGGAATTAGAGCAGTTGAAAGCGCAGCGCAGCGAACTCGAAGAGTTACTTCGCGCCAAAGAGCAAGATTTACATAAGCTGCAGAATAACAACCGTGGTATGACCATAAAGATACAAGAGCTCCAAGCACAAGCTGAAGGTTTAAGCCATAAAAATGAAGCCGGCCAGCAGACTATTACGCATCAACAACAAGAGTTAGAGCAGATTCTCGCCCAACGCTTAGAACTCAGAAATACCTTAAGAGAAAGAGAGCAGCAGATACAGAAGCTTGAAGATGCTAACCAGGATATGACTACCAAGATCCAAGAGCTTGAGTCAGGTTTACAAGAGCTGAAAAAAATCAAAGAATCCAGTCAGGAGACTCTCTCACGTCAGCAACAGGAATTAGAACAGCTGACTATTCAGCGCTCCGAGCTCAATGATAAGCTAAAAGAACTCGAAGACGCCAACCAGAGAATGACCATAAAGATAGAGGAACTAGAATCGCAGCTAAAAGCCGTAAATGTGGATAATGCTGCTGATCAAGAACTCCTTGGTCGCCAGCAACAGGAGTTGGAGCAGGCTCTTTCTGAGAATTCCAAACTGCAGGATGACCTGCAAGCAAAAGAAAAACAATTACATAAACTTCAGGAAGTTCTCAAAAGCACCCAGGATGAGTTTAAGAAGCTGGAATCAGATAAACAAGAACTAGAGAAAACAAAGGAGTCAAACCAAGAAAATATTCTGCGTCTGCAGCAGGGGTTAAAAGAAGCGCATATCCAGAACTCAGAATTGAAGAACACTCTTAAAGAACAAGAACAGGAGATTGAGAAATTAGAAGCTAAGGAGCGTGCAACCAGCATTAAATTAAAAGAGTCCGAGGATTTAAATGAGAGGCTGGCAAGAGAAGTAGATGCTCAGAAGGTAGTAATTTCTGAGCTGAAAAAAGAAAGTGAGGTTAGAAAGGCTCCTTCGCCAGAAGAGGAATCTGCTGCAGAAGTCAAAGAGAAGCTGGAGAGCGAACGGCAAGAGATAGAAGAAAATTTGGCGAAAGGATTGCTGGATGCAGGATTGATTACGGAAACAACCTATAAGAGAGCGTCTACCTTCCAGAAAAAACAAGAAGGAAACTTGTTGCAGTTATTGTTTGTTAATAGAGATATAGATGACCATAAGCTGGTTGAATATATCTCTTCTAAATTCCAGATCCCTTATTTTCCTCTGGGCAAATATGATATTTTAGAAGAGGCGCTGGATTTATTTACTCCGGCTTTGGTGCAGGTATATTGGGTTTTACCTGTGGAAAAAGTCGGGGATAATCTGATGGTAGTTATGGTAGACCCCTTTGATAATCAGGCGATCAAAGCGATAGAGAAATTAACCCTGAGTACGGTAAAAACATATGTAGGCCTCTTTTCGGAAATGGCGGGGAAAATCCAATCTTTTTATAAAATTAATATCCGCGGCCGGGATGCAGAAGGTAATCTGGTCTGCCCGCTATTTATTAAAACGAATGCTTATAAAGGCAGAGAACGCAGGAGCGTCGTGCGTTTTAAAGCAGAAATTGATTTAAGAGTTGCCGACGAGACTTCTGTTGTTCTTTCTAAAGGCGAAGACATAAGCTGGGACGGCCTCTCTTTTAAATCAGAACGGGAATATCCCCCTAACTCCATCCTTACGCTACAATTAAATATGAAAGAAGGCGAAGCCGGTAACCGACTATTTATACCAGCAGTAACCGAGGTAATCCATTCTACGGCAACAGTAAAAAATCAATTTATCGTAGGAGCCAAGTTTCTTAATATAGCAGAAAAAGAGATAAAGGCGATTATCGAATATTCTTCTAAAGGCAGAGAAGCACAGTCAAAGCTGGAGAAAGAATCAGAATCAGGGCCAGCAGAGCAAGTTGAATGGCAATAATTTTTAAAACTCTTAAGGCAAACCGGGTATTAGTCTAGCAGAATCCCGCCATAATTTCGCTAATTCAAATTATTTCCGGAACGCATCTTATTTGTTGCCAATTGGTTATATAAAAAGGCTTTCTCTTTTTGAAAAAATAACCGATTTATGGTATACTTTCACTGAGAAGATGGAAAATGTTAATTTTTAATATATGTTTATAAAAGGCAATTCTCCTAAAAAAGGATTGCCTTTTATTTTTAGGTGCAGTGCAGGGGAATGAAGAAGCCGGATTCAGAATTTAAAAAATGCGATAATAATGCTGTTTACCGCAACAGCGAACACATTATTATTAGGGTAAATAGCAAGGGCACGATTCTGTCTATTAACCGTACGGTGCCGGGCTTAACCGTTAAAGAGGCGATCGGAAAGAAAATTTATGATTTTGTGGCGCCGCAGGATTCTAATATAATGCGCAATGCCCTGGACGGCGTATTTAAGAACGCGCTTCCCGCAACTTACAATGTATTTGTTACTGGGGCTAAAGGACCGGGGAGCGCATGGTATACAACTTGCGCCTTGCCAATAAAAGAAGACGGAAGGGTGGTCGCGGTAAATTTAGTCTGCCTGGATATTTCTCAGCGCAGGAGGGCTGAGGAGGCCCTGAGAGAGAGCGAAGATGAATTTAAGGCTCTTGTCGAGAATGTAAACATCGGAGTTTACAGGAATACCGGAGGAGACCACGGATATTTTCTTAAGGTTAACCCGGCTTTTGTCAAAATGTTCGGTTATAATTCTGAAAAAGAGGTTTTTGGATTACGCGCCTCCGACCTTTATCAAGACACCTCCGAGAGAAAATTGTTTATTAAAGAGTTATTGGAAAAAGGGTTTGTAAAAGATAAACAGCTGCGTCTTAAGAAAAAAGACGGAACACCGATATGGGCTAGCTGTACCGCTAAAATTATGTATGACCCAAGAGGAGAAATTAAGTGGATAGACGGGGTAATCGAGGATATTACCGAACGCAAACTCAGCGAAGAAAAGCTTAAAGAGAGCCAGGAAAGGTTTAGTAGCTTCATGGATTCTGCCACCGACCGCTTCCTCCTTCTTGATAAAAAACTAAATCTTATTGAAATTAACCAAATTGCCCTAAAAGGATTAGGCGGCAAGAAAGAAGATTACATCGGTAAGAATATTTTAGAGCTCTCCTCGGATATAAAAGAAAAAGGCATATATGATAGCTACAAAAGGGTCCTTAAGACAGGAGAGCCTTTTTATTTAGAAGATTATGTTACTTTGCCAAAATTCGGCAGCAGGCATATGACAATAAGGGCTTTTAAAGTAAACGGCGGCTTAGGCATAATCGCCACTGATATCAACGAGCGGGTAAAAATCGAAGAGGCTTTAAGGCAGAGCGAAGAAAAATACCGCAAGTTAGTGGAGGGGCTTAATGAGGGAATCTGGGTGATAGATAAAAACGGCAACACTATTTTTGCCAACGCAGTTTTAGTAAAGATGCTAGGATGCCGTTTAGAAGATATCCAGGGCAGGCACCTCTTTGAGTTTATGGATGATAAAGGCAAAGAGAGTGCCAAAGAGTATTTGCTGCGCCTGCAGCGCGGCATTTCCGAGATGCACGAATTTGAATTTATACGCAAAGACGGAAAGCATATATTTACAATTCTTAATACTTCTGCGATAAAGGATGAAAAGGGCAATTACTCCGGAGTCATTGCCAGCGTTATGGATATCAGCGAGCGTAAGCGCGCCGAACAGGAATTACGCGAATCAGAGGAAAGGTTCAGGACTCTCTTTGACAGCGCTACGGACGGCATACTGGTTGTGGACATAGGCAGCAGAAAATTTTATTTAGGTAACCAGATGATCTGCCGTATGCTCGGGTTCAGTCAGCAGGAGATTAAAAATTTAAAAGTGGAAGATATCCATCCTGCCGAACAGATGAAATACCTTTTAGGCCAATTTGAGAAAATTGTGCGCGGGGAGCTGACTCTGATTAGAGATATACCGGTAAAAAGAAAAAATAAGAGTATTTTCTACGCTGATATCAGCGCTTCTTCGATAATTATTGCCGGCAAAAAATGCCTGATGGGAATATTCAGGGATATCACCGAACGTAAACTTGCAGAAAAAAAGTTAGAGGCTTTAAATAAAGTCCTGTTTTTATCAAACGAAAGGTTTAAGCAGTTGGCTTTGAGAGATTCCCATACCGGCTTATACAGCCACCGCTATCTGAATGAAGCTATTGAAAGAGAATTTCATCGTTCAAAAAGATATGGTATACCTCTTTCTGTAATTATGCTCGATATAGATTATTTCAAATCCATAAACGATGTTTACGGGCATCGTTTTGGAGATATAGTTTTAAAGCAGCTTGCCAGGCAGCTTAAAAAAATGGTACGCAAGGAAGATTTTGTACTTAGGTTTGGAGGAGAGGAATTTATCCTGATTTGTCCCTCGATAAACAGGCCTAAGGCTATGATTCTGGCGCAGAGACTCTCTGATGCCATCGGCATATATAGTTTCGGCAACAAAAGGCAGATAGTAAAACTAAAAATCAGCCTGGCTGTTGTTTCCTATCCGGAAGATAAAGCGAATAAAGGTATGGAATTGGTTGATATTGCGGATAAAATTTTAAACAAAGCTAAAATAGACGGAGGAGATAAAGTTTATTCCTCAATTGATATGCAACAGGAAAGGGTAGACTATGCCCAAGCTACAGAAGAAGAAAGCAGGGATACCCTTCTTCTTAAGGAAAAAATTGAAAAGTTAACCAAACGCTCCAATCAGAGCTTGATCGAAGCAGTTTTTGCTTTTGCTAAAACCCTGGAATTAAAAGACCATTATACCGGCGAACATGTAGAGCAAACTGTACAGTATGCCCTGGAAATTTCCAGGGTTTTAGGTTTATCTAAGGAAGAAATAGAGCGTATAAAGCAGGCAGCAATACTGCATGATTTAGGAAAAATCGGGGTGAGCGAAAAAATATTACTTAAAAAAACAAAATTAACTAAGAAGGAATTTGAAGAGATTAAGAAGCACCCGCAGATTGCCGCGGATATTATCAGGCCGATTCAATTTTTACACAGCATAATACCCTTTATTTTATATCACCATGAGCGCTGGGACGGTAAGGGATATCCCCAGGGGTTGGCAGGGGAGGAAATCCCTGTAGGAGCGCGGATTGTAGCAATGGCTGATATATTCCAGGCTTTAACCTCTAACCGCCCCTACCGCAAGGCCTTTAGTAAAAAACAGGCTTTAGATATTATAAGAAATGGCTCAGGCACTCAATTTGACCCCAAGATCGTAGGAGTATTTTTAGGAATCTTGAAGAAGGGTTAAAATATCATAACCCTTTGATTTTGCGTGAAATAAGCTCCAGGTTAAATTAAGTTAAGATTAAAAGCGCCTTTTTTCCAGAGCGCTTTTTATTTAAGATTTAAAAATAGAGCCAACAAAAGCGTTGATTTTTTTTAAAAATTCGGTTATAATAAATTAGCTTTTTTGATGCCGAAAGTTTTTTGTTAAGTAAGTCCTGTCACAGGGCTGCTCAGGCCCCTCAGCTTAAGAAAGGAAAAAATGTTTGTACTGGCTAATCTTTTAGAAACCCTGGCTAGCATAATAAACATAATACTGACTATGCTATATTGGTTGATTTTAATCCGCGCTCTTATTAGCTGGGTCAACCCTGATCCGTATAATCCAATTGTCCAGTTTCTATATAAAACAACCGAACCTATCCTTTATCCGATTAGAAAGTTCTTGCCTCTGGGCTTGAGGTTTGGCATTGATATTTCTCCGATTATTGCTTTTTTAATCATATTATTTATAAGATCTTTTCTGGTTTCGACTTTAATCGATTTAAGCATGCGCATGCGATAATAGTAAAGGAGTTATTAATGTGGACAAAAAAAGATTTGCAGAAGCTGATTAAAGACAAAATGGGCGATTATCTTTTTATTGTAGTCTCCAATAGGCAGCCGTACGTTCACGTATTAAAAAAGGGGCAGGTTGTCTGCCAAAGAGGAGCCGGGGGCGTTATCACTGCATTAGATCCGGTAATGCAGGCCTGTAACGGTATTTGGGTAGCATTTGGCAGCGGAGAAGCTGATCGACAGGCAAGTGATAGCGAGGGCAAAATCATGGTTCCGCCGGATAGCCCTTCGTATACATTAAAACGTGTTTGGCTATCAAAAGAAGAAGAAAACGGTTATTATTACGGATATTCTAACGAAGCCTTATGGCCTTTGTGCCACATGGCATTTCAGCGGCCTACATTCAGGACAAATGACTGGCAGTATTATAAGACAGTCAACGAAAAATTTGCCAAGGCAATAATCAAAGAGGTAGGCAAAAAAAGGGCCTTTATCTGGATACAGGACTATCATTTATGCCTCTTGCCTAAAATGCTTAAAGAAATGGCTCCTAAGCAACTAGTGGTGGCACATTTTTGGCATATTCCCTGGCCCAATTATGAAACTTTTAGAATCTGCCCGCAGAAAAAAGAGATTCTGGAGGGGCTATTGGCAAATGACCTTTTAGGTTTTCACATTCGCTATCACTGTGATAACTTTATTGATATTATAGACCGTGAGATAGAGAGCAAAATTGACCGCGAGCGTTTTGCGATTGTTCGTTCCAAACGCGAAACTTTAATCCGGCCCTATCCTATCAGCGTTGATTTTGAGGGTATAAGCGAGATTGCGAATTCAGCTCAGGTAAGGGACGCCTCTAAGGCATTGGAAGAAGAATACGGCCTCAGCCGCTACAAGGTATTGCTTGGTCTTGACCGCATTGATTATACTAAAGGCATACCCGAGCGGCTGCTGGCAGTAGACCGCTTATTAGAGAAGCATCCGGAGTTAAAAGAGAAAATCGTGTTTTTGCAGATGGGGGAGATCAGCCGGATACATATACCCAAATACAAAGCTTTAAATGACGAAATCAACGCCCTGGTTGAACAGATTAACTGGAAACATTCTACTGAAGGCTGGAAACCGGTTATCCTGGTGCGCAGACACCTGTCTTTCCATGAGCTGCTGGCTTTTTATCGTTTAGGGGATATTTGTATTGTCAGTTCTTTGCACGACGGCATGAATCTGGTAGCAAAAGAGTTTATCTCAAGCCGATCTGACGAGGGAGGTATGCTTGTCTTAAGTCAGTTCACCGGAGCGGCCAGGGAGTTAATCGAAAGCATAACAATCAATCCTTATGACCGGGATCAATTTAGCCAAGGAATCCTCGAAGCGATTAAACTACCGGATAAAGAACGTATCAGGCGTATGAGGAAGATGCGTAAGGTCGTGCAGCAGAATAACATCTTCCGCTGGGCCGGCAAGATACTTTCGGAACTCCTGAAGTTCGAATTTAAAGAATGATTGTTCCAGGTTTACCTTAACTCTTGCGCTATGAAGCATCTTATTGATTACTGGGATAAAGTCAGCAGATTGCTGAAGAATAATTATATTTTTTTATTTCTGGATTACGACGGCACATTAACCCCGATTGCCGAAACACCAGAAAAAGCCTCGCTGCCGCTTAACACCAGGGAATTATTAATGAAAATGGCAGAGAGCCCCAGGTTTAAATTAGCTATAATCACTGGCAGGGCTTTAGAAAATATTAAGAAGATGATAGGCGTAAAGGGGGTGATTTATGCCGGTAATCACGGGCTGGAAATAGAGGGCCCGAAAATTAAATTCAGCTGTCCTGTTGTCATGCAATCAAAGCTGGTGATTCAAAAGATAAAGAAAGACTTGGTTAGCCGGCTTAGCGCAATAAGAGGGGTAATAGTTGAGGATAAAATCTTAACTTTAAGCATTCATTTTCGCCGGGCAGAGACAGGAGAACAACGGAAAATTAAAAAAATCATTAATGAGGTTAGCCGTAGCTATGCCATAAAAAAAATGGTAAGAATCACCTCGGGTAAAAAAGTTTTTGAGGTAAGGCCTTATTTAGATTGGGATAAAGGAAAGGTAGTCCTCTGGCTTTTTGCCAGGCAGCAGTTTATCACAGGAGTAAAGAAATGCCTGCCGGTTTATATCGGCGATGATATTACAGACGAGGATGCCTTCCGGATGTTAAAAGATAAAGGCTTGACCATTCTTGTCGGCAGGCCCAGAGGGACTCACGCCCAATATTATTTAAAAAATACCAAAGAAGTTTTTAATTTTTTAGAACAGATTTCAGAAATACACAGGGGGTAAATAAATGACTCAGGCCGACCAAAATAAACAACCCTTTAAGTTCTATACCCGGTTGAATATTTCTGAGCTTACCGGATTAAGGGCAAGCACCTTAACCCAGCTGTTAAGCCTTATAAAAGAAGTGCCCGGCTCCTGTATTTATCACCATACCCATAGATTTTTACAGTTACACCAATATCTCTCTCCGGAGCCGCCCAATGATTTTGCCTATTGGGTAACTGAAGTCTTAGGGGAGGATGAATTAGGGGAAAAGCTGGCCAGCATTGATACCATACAATACTCTACTATCCGCAGCTTGCGTGAAAAAATTATCAAAACCACCTCTGAATATCTAAAAAAGAATAGCCTGGCTAAATTTAAATTTGCGCATGAAGGAGAGGAATTTTATTTTATAAAATCCCTAAGTTTCATTTTACCTTCAAAATACAGCGCTAATAATCTGGCTGAATTTAAAGGCGCATTAGAAAAAGTAACCCTGGATTCCATATATTTCCATGTATTTGAATCGCGGCTGAGACTAGAGAAAGGGACAAATGATTTTTCTTTTTGGATTGAGACTTCACTGGGAAATAAAGCCTTAGCGGATAAAATTGCCCGTCTGGACCCCTATACCTATACATTGGAAGATTTAAGAAAGGCATTAATTAAAATAGTAGAGCAAGAACAATAAACTGAATATGGCAAGAATCGAAGAATATGTTCCTATTGTCGGCCAGGCGATTATAGATGACCTTCGGCTGCTGGCAGAAAGATTAAAAGGCAAAGTAGTCCAGCATATAAATTCTACTTCTGTTGGCGGAGGGGTAGCCGAGATCTTAAATTGCATGGTCCCTCTGTTAAGGGAGCTGGGTGTTGATACAAGGTGGGATTTGATTAAAGGCGGAGACCAGTTTTTTGAGGTAACCAAGAAATTCCATAACGCCCTCCACGGCAGAAAGGCGGAAATCAACGAAAAAGATTTTAATATTTTTATGGAAACAAGCCAGAGGAACATAGAAGAGGTGAATATTTACGGCGACATTGTTTTTATTCATGATCCCCAACCGATAGTTTTAATAAAGAAGAAGAAAGAAAATAAATGGATTTGGCGTTGCCATGTAGACATATCAAATCCCAGTCAGAAGGTATGGCAGTTTTTAAAAAAATTCGTGGATAAATACGATGCCGCAGTATTTTCGGCACCGACTTTTTCGCAAAAATTGTCTGTACGTCAGTTTTTAATTTCTCCCTCTATCGATCCTCTAAGCGAAAAGAATAAAGAGTTACCCAGGGAGACAGTGGAAATTGTTTTAAAAAAATACGGGATACAAAAAAATAAGCCCATAATTACGCAAATATCCCGTTTTGACCGCTTAAAAGATCCTCTGGGGGTTATCACCGCATACCGGCAAGTAAAGAAATATATAGATTGTCAGCTTATTTTAGCCGGCGGAACCGCAACTGATGACCCGGAAGGGCTGGAGGTCCTCGAAGAAGTTAAAGAAAAAGCGAAAGGAGACGCTGACATCCACATATTACTTTTACCCCACAATGATATGGAGGTTAATGCCCTGCAAAGCGCTTCCACAATAATTATGCAAAAGTCCTTAAAAGAGGGATTTGGCCTGACAGTTGCTGAGGCCTTATGGAAGGCCAAGCCGGTAGTTGCTTCTAACGTAGGAGGGATACCGCTACAGATTAAACATAAATACTCCGGTCTGCTCTGCCGTTCCGTAGAAGGGGCTGCCTTTGCCTTAAAACAATTTTTAAACAGCCCTTCATATGCAAAAAAACTAGCAGCAAACGGAAAAGAGCATATAAGAAATAATTATTTAATTACCCGCCATTTGAGGGATTATATGCTGCTGTCTTTGGCTTTATATCATAACGAAGATGTAGTGAGTTTATAATTTTAATTCAGGAGTTGTCGATGCAGACAAGCGGTTGGGTATTTATGGTTATTTCCTGGGGGATCATTTTATCGCTGGCAGTCTTCTGTTTCAGAAGGGTGTTTAAAAAAGGCCTGGGAGGAGAAGATACCCGGAAATAAATTAAAAAGCGAAATAAAAGAAATCAAAAATAGCACCCTTTCCCGGAGGTGCTTTTATTTTTAAACTTCTCCAGTAAAATCAAGGTTAACCATAGTGTTTAGGGCTATTATAATTCTTTTATTTATAATTTTTGCATTTCAGGAATTTTGTTTTGGCACGCCCTTATTAGAAACAGAAAATTTAAACCTGTTTTTGTATAGTTACCTGAGAAAAGATTTAGTGGCTTTTAATAATGTTACCGATTTAGATAGCAATAACGATGATGATACTACTATTTATCTGGGGATTGATTACAGCTTAGCATTTGACCTGCAATTTAAAGAAAATAATTCTAAGTTTTACCTGAAATTAGAAAGGAACGGACCCTTTGATTATAACCTGCCTTTATTTGTACATAATACTTTGATGACTTCCGGCGGCGTTATCGAAAAATACCACAACGACGAACTTCTGCCGCAGCTAGAAGAATTCTGGTTTGATATCCCGCTGCTTAATACTTTTAGATTTAAAGGCGGCCTTTATTCTTACGAAGTAGGTTATGGTTTTAGCCTAAACGGAGGCTATGAAAACTACGGATTTAGCATCTACCGCCAGAGTGAGGATTCTACCTGGAGGTTTTATTATTGTTCTCCCGAGATTGTTTATAAGAATCATTTAGGGCCGCGCATACGCCAGGATGAAGAACAGGGAGTTCTTTATAATCCCGGTGCTTATAATTTTTTTGCCAGCGATATAAAATTACAGAAGGAAAAATATTCTCTCAATCCTTACGTAGGAATATTAACCGATTATACTTCTTGCGGGAAAAGGGACAATCTTTTTAGCGCGCCTATAGAAAAAGAGATTTTAGGTACCGCCGGAATCTTTTGGGAATTAGAGAACGAGCCGTTTTCTTTTAAAAGCGAATTTGCGCATAATTTTGGCAAGGCTGAAAGCAGCGATGCCTCATATAATGACATAACCCATACTGGTTATTTATTCTATGCCGGGGTAGAATATAGTTTAAATAAATTTACTCCTTCTGCCCAGTTTCTCATTGGTTCGGGAAATAAGGTGAGTGAGGACGCGGCCCTAAACCAGGAGGCCACTCTCGCCAGCAGTAAAAACCGCGCCTTTAGTTCTTATTCACCTTTAAATCTAAACCTAGGAGATTCCATAAGCCCGGCCCACTCGGATATCCGCCCGATTGTAGCAATGGGAAGCGGCAACGGTTTAAATTACGGGATTCCCAGACCGGGTTCTCTGGCGGCTTCCGACTTTGATAATATAATCATATTATCTTTAGGCATTAATTATAATCTAACCGAAAATTTATCTTTAGGTTTATTTGGTTATTATTTGAGGAGCCCTGAAAAAGCAGCCGGTATGTTAAACGGTTCCCCCAAATACTTGTCTCAGGAGCTGGGGAATGAATTAGATTTGCTTATCGACTTTACAGTCAATGAAAATATATTAATCAGTTTTTTGGGGGGATATTTTTCCCCGGGCCAATACTATAAAGAAGAACGGGACGATGTTGATTCCAGCTTGTTAAGTCCTTATTTACGCGGAGACGGGGGCGCGGATTGCGCTTACCATATAGAGTTAGCCGCAGAATTTCAATTTTAAAAAGGAGAAAGATTATGGTTACCTTTGATGATTTTAAAAAGATGGGATTAAAGGTTGCAAAGATACAGGAAGTCAGGGAACACCCTAATGCTGATAAGTTATACGTAATAATTATTGAAGTTGGCGGTAAGACTAAGCAGATTGTCGCCGGCATCAAGAATTCTTATAAGAAAGAAGATTTAATCGGAAAACAGATTGTAGTAGTAGATAATCTGGAGGAAGCGGTCTTGCGCGGAGAAAAAAGCCAGGCCATGCTTTTAGCTGCCCAGGATGATCAGGGCGTTTCGATAATTTCTCCGGAAAGGCAGATGAAAACAGGTAGTATTGTCAAATAAATGCTGGAATTAAGGCAGATTATTCCCCGGGGTTTATGTTTAGATTGCCGCGGCTGCTGCAGATTTTTAAAAGCCCGCAGCATCTGGGCGCCGAGGCTCTTAAGCGAAGAAAAGAAAAGCTTGTATTTGAAAAAAAAGAAGTTCGCCCTTTTTCGCGATTCTAACACAGGTTATTTCTTCTGCGGTTATCTTAACCAGGATAATAATAAATGCCGGATATATAAAAAGCGCCCCTTTGACTGCCGGCTTTACCCTTTTCTTTTAAGCCGCGAAGGAAATAAAATTTTTCTTGCTGCAGACTTGAACTGCCCTTTTATCGCCGAGAATCTAAAAAAACAAAAGTTAAAAAGGCATATCCTGTATTTAAAGGCATTTTTTAATCGTCCGAAAGTACGCTCTCTCTTGCAAAAAAATCCTCAATTTATCCAGAGATATAAAGGCGCCCTGCACCTCCTGGAATTAAAAATTTAGCGCTATGCAGTTTAATAAATTAGAAATAGAACACAGGGAGATTTTCGAAGATTTTCTCAGCTTTAAGAGGCATGATTTATCGGTTTATACGTTTGAAAACATTTTTATCTGGAAAGGTATTTATGAGATATTTTGGGCAGTAATACGGGAAAGCCTTTGCCTATTCTTTAGTGACGATTGCGGTTGTTTTTTATATTTATCCCCGCTTTCAAAAAATCAAAACCCACAGGTTATAAAAGAAGTTTTTCGGTTCATGGATAAGTTTAATAAAAATAGTGGTTTCTCGCGCATAGAGAATATCGAGTCAGAGGATTTACCTTTTTTTAAGCATTACGGCTATAGAATGGAATTCAAATCTCATGAATACCTCTGTTTAAGGTCCTGCCTGGATGGGTTAAAAGGGCCTTCTTTTAAATCAAAACGAGCGCCTTATAATTATTTTATAAAGAATTATCGCTTTGAATACATGCCTTTTTTACCAAGCCATAAGGAGGATTGCCTTGGGCTTTATAGCAGGTGGATGCAAAGCCGTAAAAAATATTACCAAGATTCGCTTTATCAGGGTATGCTCACAGATAGCCGGAAATGTTTAAAAGTATTATTGGACAATTTCAGGTATTTAAATTTAAAGGCAAGGATAATTAAGGTAGGCAGGGTAATTAAGGCGTTTACCTGCGGCTTCGAAGTAAACCCGGAAACATTTTGTATCTTATATGAGATAACCGATTTATCATTAAAAGGAATTAGCCAGTTTATCTTTCGTAATTTTTGTAGAGAATTAAAAGAATATAAATATATCAATATTATGGATGACTCTGGGCTGGATAATTTAAAAAGAGTAAAGCTTTCTTACCGCCCTGAAAAGTTAATACCTAGTTATATAGCCTTAAGAAGTGAATAATAATTCAGAGGAAGTAGAATTTACCATTTTTGATACTGAGACTACCGGCTTAAGGCCGCAGGCCGGCGATAGAATTATAGAGATAGCTGCTATTAGAATAAGGGGCAATATACGAAAAGCGGTATTTCATTCTCTGGTTAACCCTCAAAGAAGAAATTCTGAAGCCGCTTTTCTAGTAAATAAAATTACTGATGAAATGCTGCTCTATGCGCCCTTGGCAGGTGAAGTATTGCCTAAATTCTTGGATTTTATCCGGGGAAGCCATATTTGTTCTTATAATGCCGTTTTTGACCTGGATTTTTTAAATAAAGAGCTGATGCTTTTGGGCAGAAAATTGCCTGAAAAAGTGGTAGCATTGGATATTTTAACTATGGCCAGGCGTCTTCTTCCTTCCTTGGAGCGTTACAGCCTTTTATTTGTCGCCGGAAAGTTGGGGATAGAAAGCCAACAGGAGCACCGCGCGCTTTCAGACGTAGAATTGGCCCTTAAAGTTTTTAACAGGCTTAAAGATATGATGCGCCCTAAAGGCATTACGGATTTGAATAGTTTTATCAACCTTTTCAGCGTAAACCCGGAAATTTTAAACGAATTAGAGAATCAAAAAATCGCCCAGATTCAGCAGGCCTTGGATTTAGGTTTTAAGCTTAGGATAAAATATCTGGCGCGCCGGGACGCGGCGGTTTCCCAGCGCGAGGTAATACCAGAGCAGGTCTTAAAAGAAAAAAACCGCAATTATCTTATAGGGCATTGCTGCCTAAGGAACGAAAGGCGTTCATTCAGATTAGATGGCATACTACACCTTGAAATCATATAAATTAAAAATTCCTGCCTTTCGCATCTTTGAATTTTTCAGTAAAGAAAGGAATTGTTTCTTTTTAGACAGCAGTTTGAATTCTAATTATAAAACCGGCAGGTATTCTTTTTTGGGCAGTAATCCGTTTTTAGTTCTTAAAGGCAGAGATGAAATGTTTTTTAAAGAGTTAAAAAAAATTTTGCGCCTTTACAGCTTAAATAAGGCCATTAGCCCCATTCCTTTTTTAGGCGGAGCAGTCGGTTACTTGGCTTATGATTTAGGTTTGCTATTGGAAAAAAAAATAAATAAAAGGGTAAAGCCGAAAAGTCTGATTCCATGTGCACATTTCGGATTCTATAACAGCGCGGTAATATTCGACCATTTGAGGCGCCTTATACATATATTTTCTATAGGCTGGCCGGAAAAGAAATATCATTTTGCAAAATTGCTCGCCGAAGAAAATTTCAAAAAAACTTTTAAACTGGTTTCACTGGCCGTGTCTTCAGGGCCAGGAAAAAATAATGAAGCAATGAAAGTGAGAAATTTAGAATTTGAATCAAACTTTTCCAAAGAGGGATATCTGGCGGCCATCCGGAAAGCGAAAAGTTATATTAAGGCCGGGGATGTTTATCAGGTTAATCTTTCTCAGCAATTCAGGGCAAAAAGCAACGCAAAGGCTTTGGAAATATACCGCAATTTGCGCCAGCTCAGCCCTTCTTTTTTCAGCGCATATTATGATGCAGGTGCCTTTCAGATTTTAAGCTCTTCTCCGGAGAGGTTTTTAGAATTAAAGAATAATATAGTTACCACTGTTCCGATGAAGGGAACGCGCAGGCGGTCCGCAAATAAGTCGGAAGACGAGGCATTAAAAAAGAACTTATTAAAAAGCGAAAAAGACAAGGCCGAACTTATGATGATTGTAGATTTGGAGAGAAATGACCTGGGCAGAGTCTGCAATTATAATTCGGTAAAAGTCAAAAAATTAAGACAGGTGGAAAAATATAATACCGTTTTTCAGACTACGGCAACAGTCTCCGGCTCGCTCCATCAAAATAAAGACAGGATTGACCTGATCCGAGCCTGTTTTCCCGGAGGCTCGATTACCGGTTGCCCTAAAATCCGCGCCATGGAGATAATAGATGAGCTCGAGCCAAGCCGCCGCTCTATTTATACCGGGAATCTGGGATATTTGAGTTTTTCAGGCAATATGGATTTTAATATTTTAATCCGCAGCATCTTAAAAAAAGGTAATAATTTATATTTCGGTGCAGGCGGAGGCATTGTGGCTGACTCTATCAGCGAGGAAGAATACCGCGAAACCTTGGTAAAGGCTAAGGCAATGATGCAGTCTATATCCCGCCAAGTTTAGCTTTACAACAGGAATGAGAGAGATTATATTTTTAAACGGAAAATTCTTAAGTAAAAAAGAAGCGTGCATCTCTATTCAGGCGCAGGGATTTCAATATGGCTGGGGTGTATTTGAAAGTATGCGCGCCTATAAGGGCGAGATAGTTTATCTAAAGAGACATCTGGAAAGGGCAAAAATTTCCGCCAGGGCAATCGGCCTTACAATTCCATATGACGAAAGCAAACTTAAAAAATTTATTTTAGAAGCGGCCCGCTTGAACGGGTTTCAAGATGCCTATATAAAATTAATTTTCAGTAAATCTGAAGCTCGGGTTGATACCATAATTTTAGTTAAAGAATATTTCCCTTATTCTGCCAAAAGGTATAAAACGGGACTGCGAGCCTGTGTTTCTAGCCTACGGCAAAATGAACTTTCTTTTCTGGCACAGCATAAAACAAACAACTATCTTTTTTATCAGCTTGCATATTTAGAAGCAAAAAACAAAGGGTTTGACGAAGCAATTATTTTAAATAGCCGCGGTTATATAGCCGAAGGTAGCCGAACTAATATATTTTTAATCAGGGATAACGAAATATTTACCCCTTCTTTAGAATGCGGATGCCTTAACGGTATTACGCGCAGAGTCATTTTTGATCTGGCTAAAAGGCGCAATATTAATATAAATGAGGTTAAGCTGGCCCTTGCCGATCTATATAATTCGCAGGAAGCTTTCCTGACTAATTCTTTGATTGGAGTTATACCTTTGGCCTCTATTGAGAAAAAAATGTTTAGAGGGCGGCGAAATAATTATAGCCTAAGTGATATTTTTATAAAGGGGTATAAATCTTTATTAAAAATATGAATTTTAAAAAAATTAAACTTCCATTTAGGGTAAAGAATGCAATTCTCGCCATGGGCGGGCAAACAAAAAACACCCTTTGTTTAACAAAAAATAATTTTGCTTATTTAAGCTATATCCACCGGGATTTAGATGACCCGAGCTGTCTTTTAGCTTTCGAGAGAGACATTAAATATCTCTTAAAATGCAATCCTCAGATTTTAGCGTATGACCTGCATCCTGAATACCAGTCCACTAAATATGTGCATCGACTCTCTCTACCTGGTTCTGCCCTCCCGGCAAGCGCCAGGAGGAAGTTTTCAGCTGTTCAACATCATCACGCTCATATTGCCTCTTGCATGGTTGAAAATGGGCTGAAAAATCAAAAAGTAATCGGAGTGGCTTTTGATGGAACCGGCCTGGGCACAGATGATCTACTTTGGGGCGGCGAATTTTTAATTTGCGACTATAAAAATTTTAAGAGAAAGGCATATCTAAAGGCTGTCCCGCTTTTGGGTGGAGAGCGCGCAATAAGGGAGCCTTGGAGGCTGGCAGCAATCTGGCTTTATTTAGTGTTTAAGGATAGTTTTCTAAAATTAAATATTAATTTTACGCGCAATATTGACATAAAAAAGTGGGCAGTCTTAGAAAATATGTATCTGAATAATATTAATTCTGTTTTTGCCAGCAGCATGGGTAGGCTTTTTGATGCCGCAGCCTCCGTAATATTAACAAAAAACAATGCTGCTTTTGAGGCAGAGCTTGCGATAAAGCTGGAGAGATTAGCCTTAACCTACCGCTTACCAGTATCCGGCTATAGCTTTAAAATTATTCAAGATAAAAATAGATATATTTTAGACCCGGCGCCCATTTTTAAAGGGATAATCCGGGATATAAAGAAGAAAAGATCAAAAGAAAGAATGGCACGCAGGTTCCACGTGACGATTGGGCAATTAATCCAAAAGATATGTTTGATATTAAGGAGTGAAAATAAATTAAACAAAGTGGTTTTATCCGGAGGGGTCTTCCAGAATAAATTACTGGTTGACTTGACTACCGAGTTTTTGAATGAGAAAGGCTTTCAGGTTTTAAGGCACAAGAATTTACTTCCCAATGATTCCAGCCTCTCTTTGGGCCAGGCCGCGATCGCAAATTTTAATTAATAAAATGTGTTTAGCTATTCCGATGAAAATAAAAAGCATAAAAGCCGGATTCGCCGTAGCAGAGGCCGGCAGGTTCAGGCGCACTATTAACGTACAGCTCCTCCCTTCCCTTAAAATAGGAGAATTTGTAATTGCCCACGCAGGCTTTGCCATTCAGAAGATTGATCCGGAGAAAGCAAAAGAGAGCTTAAGGATTATAGATGAGATCCCGTTAGAATCAAACGGGAGAAAAGGATTTTTCTAACGGGATGAGATACATTGATGAGTTCCGCAATAAAAGATTGATTAAGAAGATCGCAGAGAAAATAAAATCTCTTGCGCCAATGACAACTTTGAATATTATGGAGGTATGTGGTACGCATACGCAAAATTTTTACCGTTTTGGGCTGGATAAGCTCCTGCCTTCTAACATAAAGTTTATTTCCGGGCCGGGCTGTCCTGTTTGCGTAAGTCCATCAAACTATATTGATTCTGCATTACAATTAGCGCATAATCAAAATGTTATTATAACTACTTTCGGCGATATGCTCAGGGTGCCCGGCAGAGAAACTAGCCTTGAGAAAATAAGGTCAAAAACCGGCAACATAAGAATAGTCTATTCTGCGCTGGATGCGCTCATTATTGCAAAACAGAATCCCGGCAAAAAAGTTGTATTTCTAGCCGTTGGCTTTGAAACTACCGCTCCAACCATAGCGCAGACTATATTATTAGCTGAAAGAGAAAAATTAAAAAACCTCTATTTTTATTCTTCTTTAAGGCTTATTCCTGCGGCAATGGAATTTTTGCTCAAGGATAAAAGGCTAAAAATTTCTGGTTTTTTATGCCCAGGACATGTTTGTGCGATTATCGGAACAAAACCCTATGAATTTATCCCAAAAAGATATAAAATAGGTTGTTGTGTTGCCGGATTCGAACCTTTAGATATTCTGGAAGGAATTTATTTTTTGCTAAGACAAATAGTCGGTAATAAACCTCGTGTACAAAATCAATATAGCCGTATAGTAACCAAGGGGGGCAATCTCAGGGCGCAAAGGATTATATCGCGGGTTTTCAAAATTCAAGACGCCTATTGGCGCGGCCTGGGGAAAATCAGGTACAGCGGTTTGGGTATAAAGAGAGAGTTTTCACAATTTGATGCGGCCAGGCATTTTTCGGTCAGTTCTCAGTTTTCCCTATCTGGCCGGCAGAGAGGAGTTTTAAGTTTTCAGCAGAAAAAATGCCGTTGTGGCGAGGTGCTTAAAGGATTGATTACGCCTGATAAATGCGCTTTATTTGCCAGGGGTTGCCATCCGGATAATCCGCTTGGTCCTTGTATGGTTTCAAGCGAGGGAACCTGCAGTGCCTATTACAAATACAGGAGATAGAGTGGCTCGCAAGTCGCAAGTCGCAAGTCGCAAGTCAAAAATTTTACGAGTAAAAAAACAGCAGAATTTTAAGTTTTTTGCTTGGTTTATAATTTTGTTGTTGATTAACGTAACTTTATCCGCCTGTATTCAGAAAAAAGGGATTGAAAAAGCGCGCAATTTCGAGAAATTATCCGATGAATATTATGAGCGCGCAATAGCAGAATACGAGGAATTGATTTCTGAAAGTCAAGATTCCGATAAGTTCTATCTAGAGCTGGGTAAATTATATTACAGGCATAAAGATTATGAAAAAGCAGTCGAGGCCTTTCTGAATACGGATTCTCCAGAAGCCAGAAAATTAACCGCTGTTTCCTATTTCCGGCTGGGGGATTACACCGGGGCCCTTGAGTTATTTAATAAACAGGAAATAGCCGAGGATGAATACCTTTATTATTACGGCCTTACCTGTGAAAGTTTGAATCTTTTTGACCGCGCAACTGAGCTGTATAGTAGAATAAAAGAGGAGAAATATTTATCCTTGGCAGGTGCGCGCATCGAAGCAATAGAAAAAAAGAGTCGAGCAGGTTCCATAGACAAAATTGATCCCAAGACAAGCCAAATTCTGGCTGCAGCACCTAACCAGCAAGATTATCCTCAGGCCGGCGCGCTTATTCTATGGTGCGATGAAAAAATGGAAGTCACTGCCGAGAACACTATGACCAATACTATGCATTACATAGTGAAAATAATAAATGAACGCGGCAAAAGAGAATTTTCAGAAGCACGCATAGATTACGATTCTACTTTTGAAAAAATAGAATTGGAATATGCGCGTACTATAAAGCCGGACGGCACTGTTACCGAAATAGGAAGCCGCCATATACGCGATGTCTCTAAGTATTTAAACTTCCCTCTTTACAGTAACGTCAGGGTTTTTATTATATCTTTTCCCGAAGTGGTCGAAGGTTGTTCGATAGAATATAAGGTGAAGATTCAGCGTAACCGCCTTGTAAATGAGGAAGATTTTATTGTCAGTTATCCGGTGCAATCATCAGAGCCTATTATCAAGGCAAAGTTTGCCATAGACTTACCCGCTGAAAGAACCCTGCACATACAGGCACGCAACGTCCAATATAATGATTTTTCTGCCAGGCTAGAGCCCCGAATAGAAAAAAATAAAGATAAGACAGTTTACAGCTGGGAGTTTGATAATATTCCCCAGATAATTCCCGAAAGAGAAATGCCGCCGAATACAGAGATAAACCCCTCTTTGCTTATATCAACGTTTTCTTCCTGGCAGGAAGTTTACGAATGGTGGTGGCAGTTAGCCAGAAGTAAAATCAAGGCAGATGTGGCAATAAAAAATGAGCTCGGCCGTTTGATTAAAACCCAGGAATCCGACGAAGACAAAATAAGGAAAATCTATAATTTTTGCGCTCAAAAAATACGCTATGTCGCTGTGGGATACGGCCAGGCGGGGCATGAGCCCCACGCGGCAGAGGATATTTACAAAAATAAATATGGAGACTGCAAGGATCAGGCAATACTTTTAGTAACAATGTTAAGAGAAGCAGGTTTTTCCTCCTGGCCAGTCCTTATCCCTACAAAAGGAGCCTATAATCTGGATAAGGATTTTCCTGCTATATTTTTTAATCATTGCATTGCTGCAGTCTCTGTAAATGATGAGATTGTATTTCTTGACCCTACCGCCCAAACCTGCGCTTTCGGAGATTTGCCTGCGGGAGATGTTGACAGGAATGTTTTGATATTCACAGAAGAAGGGTATAAAATAGAACACATTCCTTTATATCTGCCTGAGCATAATCTTATAAGGCAAAAACTTTACATTAAAGTAAATAAAGACGAAAGTATTGATGCCAAGAAGTCTATTTTGACTCATGGTATGTATGACCAGGGGCAGCGTTACTGGATGTTGCATACTCCTCCGGAGTTAATCGAAGAAGAATTAAGGCAGTCTATTCAGAATATTTCCATAGGCGCGGTTTTAAAAAATTATGATATCAAAAATTTAGATAATTTGAATAAACCGATAGAATTAGATTATAAATTCCATGGGCCGGAGTACTTTACTTCCGCCGGTTCCAACCGCATTATGCCGCAACTGGCCACAGTGGAGACATCTTTAGTGGCAAAGGCAAAACGCCGATATCCAATTGATTTTGCAATTTTAGACCTCAAAGAAACTTCTTTAGAAATTGAATTACCCAAGGAAATGCAGATCAAATTTTTGCCGCAGGATATTAACGAAGAAAATCGTTGGTTAAGGTATATCGTTAATTATGAATACGCGCAAGATAAAATATATTTCCAACAGAGCGTTAAATTAAAAAATAGCTCTGTTAGTGTCGAAGAATATAATGATTTTAAGGTTTTTTTAGAAGATTTGGCCAAGAAAACAAAGCAAAGAATAATCTTAAAAAGGGCTCAACAATAGATGCGCAAAAAAGACTTACTGGGAAGCGAAAGGCGCCAATTCATAAGATTGGATACGGTTCTTCCGGTACAGTTTAGAATTATAGGCATTGATTCAAAAAAATTTTTATCTGATTGGCTGCAGGGTTTTACTAATAATATCGGTAAGGGAGGGATCTGCCTTGCTATTATTAATTTAAATCCTGATTTAAGCGGCATTCTCAAAAACAAAGAAGCAAAGGTGGTTCTTTCTATTGAAATCCCTGTTTCGATTACCCCTATTTCTGCCTCGGCAAAGGTGGCCTGGGTTAAAGATGTACCGGGAGAACCGGCAAGAAGCCTGGTAGGCTTAACCTATGAAGATATTAAACCCGCTGCAGCCAAACTACTGATTAGTTACGCCCGAGCAAAAAAACTTTTTGTCCCGGTTGTTTTAAGCATAATTTTTATATTAGGCTTAGCTTTTGCCGCGGGCAGCTGGCTGAATATTAAATTAATCAAGGGCAATAAAGCGATAGTCGAGCAGTTAATAAAAATTGTTCAGGAATCCAGTGTTGCAAAACAGAAAATAAAAGAAATAAATAGGGAAAGGGAGGGATTAAGTTTAAGATTAGAAACCCTCAAGATGCGCATAAGGACGGTTGAGGAAGCAAAGAAACAACTGGAGGAAAAAGTAAAGTTGGAAGAAGCAGCCGAAAATAACCTTAAAGAAATGAGCGCATTAATTCAGGAATTAAGCATGGAAAAAGAATCGCTCCAGCAGGAATTGTATTTGTTGCAAGGAAAAGAGAATGCAGTAACCGAAGAATTATTGCGTTTAGATAAAAAGAAGGCGGGATTGGAAAAGGCGAATTTGGATAAGATGTACCATTGGCTTAAGATTCATCAGTCCGGATCAAGCGGCCTGGTTATGAGTTTTGAGGGCGACGATGATTTGTCAAAATGGGCTTTTATTTACGACCAGTCATTAGCCGCGCAGGTCTATACTAACTTTTCAGACTATGAGCGGGCTAAAAAAATTTTTGATTTTTTTAAGAATCAGGCAAAAAAGAAAGGAAGAAGTTTTTTTAATGCTTATTATGCCGATAGCGGCGAGCCCGCCGAATACGCAGTCAACAGCGGCCCGAATATCTGGCTGGGTATAGCGATATTACAATATACAAATAAGTCGGGAGATTATCAATATCTAGGCGTAGCTGAAGATATTGCCTTCGATATAATATATTTACAGAACCGCGATGAAGAAGGGGGCATTCGCGGAGGGCCGGATTTGCATTATTATTCCACTGAACATAATATAGATGCCTATGCTTTTTTTAATATGCTTTATGAAATTACCAAAAAAGAAAGCTATTTGGTTGCGCGTGAAAAAACATTGAATTGGATTGTCCGGCATACTTATGACGGAACCAATCCTTTTATTAAACGGGGTAAAGGGGATTCTACGATAGCTACAGATACCTATGCTTTTGCTATTGCTGCAATCGGGCCGCAGAGACTGGAGGAAGTCGGAATGAACCCTGATGCGATTATAGATTTTGCAGAGAAGAAATGCGCAGTTGAAGTCTCCTATCAGAGGCCCGAAGGTGAAGCTATTACCGTAAAAGGTTTTGATTTTGCTCCGGAAATGAACATAGCCAGAGGGGGCATTGTTTCTCCGGAGTGGACCGCACAGATGGTAGTGGCCTTTAAAATCATGTCGGATTATTATTATGAAAAAGGCCTGAAAGCAAAGGGCAGGACTTATGCCTTAAAAGCTGATGAATATCTGGTAGAGTTAAGCAAAATGATTATTTCCAGCCCCTCCCCATCGGGGCAGGGCGAAAGTTGCCTTCCTTACGCTACCAAGGATTTTGTTGATACCGGCCATGGCTGGAGGACTCCGAAAGGGAAGTCTACCGGTTCGGTGGCAGGGACCGCCTATACCTTGCTTGCTTATTATAATTATAATCCTTTACAGCTTGAGCAATGAGACGGCAGCTCCAATTAATTTATAAAATACTCTATTCTCATTTCGGCCCTCAGCGCTGGTGGCCGGCAGAAAGCGCATTTGAAGTTATGGTAGGAGCGATATTGACCCAAAATACTAATTGGGGCAATGTCTCAAGGGCTATTGATAATCTCAGGCAAAATAAACTAATAACGCCGAACAAACTTTATAAATTACCGCAAGAGCGGCTTGCCCTGTTAATCAGGCCGACAGGTTACTATAATATCAAAGCAAAAAGGCTGAGAGAATTTTTACGTTTCTTTCTAAAAAATTATAAAGGCAGTATTAGCAGAATTTCCAGGGAACGGATATGGCGCCTGCGAGAATTTTTACTTGCGATTAAAGGCATAGGACCTGAGACAGCGGATTCAATAATGCTCTACGCCTTGAATAAGCCGGTATTTGTAATAGATACTTACACTAAGAGAATACTGCTGCGCCATGGTTTTATAAGCCCGGATTTTGGATACGCAGAAGTACAAAATTTATTTATGAAGAACCTTAAGCCGCAGGCGGGATTATTTAATGAATTTCACGCATTACTGGTTAGGTTAGCCAAAGAATATTGCCTGAAAGATAACCCAAAATGCCACAGCTGTCCTTTGAAAGGTATTCTGCGCGCATGAATTCCGCAAAAACAAGTAAAAAATTGAAAAATAAACTACTTTTATTTTTAATTTTCTTTTTTATATCAATCCCTTTAGCCTACGCAGCGCCATGTTACGGCACCCGTATGCCCGGTAAGCAGACATTTTCAGCTGGAGCTCAGACATATATAATTTTTAAAAGATATTTAGAGAATGATACCGGAAAAATCAGAAGTACGCAGCATTTTTTTCTTCTTTCTTACGGAATTTTTGATTGGCTTTCTTTGGACTTAAAAGGCGGCGCCGGCAATATAAAGCAGCACCCCGTAGGAAGCGACGAGCTTGATTATACCTCCAGTTTTGCCGGAGGATATGGTTTTCGTCTGAAGCTTTACGATAAGCAAAATTTAGAAGCAGTTTTTGGTTTTCAGCACATCAGCGTGCATCCCAGAAGGGCCTATATAGAGAGCATTAAACATACCGGGGTTTTAGATGATTGGCAGGTTTCTTTTTTGGTTTCCCGCGTTTTTAAAAAAATTAATCCCTATCTGGGGATGAGATGGTCGCGCCTTGATTATATCCACTGGATTGAAGAAGACAGAAAAAGGAACATGTCAGACCGGGCTAAGGACCTAGGGCTGGTTTTAGGCCTGGATATTGCGCTCAGCCCGAATTCATGGCTAAATTTAGAAGGCCAATTCCTCGACGGTGATTCTCTTGCCTGCAGCATAAATTTTGAATTTTAAGCAAAGCAGCTTGCGCCATTTTAATTATGGTAAACAAAAAACGCCTGACCAGGCTCCTAAAAAATTTAATCCGGATAGATTCCCAGAATCCGCCGGGGGACGAGATGGAAATTTCCCGATTTATAGCGGCTTACCTGGAAAAAATCGGATTAAAGGCTAAATTATACGATTTTAAGAAGAGGCGCTCTAATGTTATTGCCGTTATAAAAGGAAACAATGAAAAGCGTTCTCTATTAATCACTCCTCATTTAGATACTGTCCCTGCAGGAGGCAGCTGGAAGCATAATCCTTTTCTGGCGCAGATTAAAAGAGGCAGGATATATGGCTTAGGCGCTACCGATTGTAAGGGGAACTTGGCTTCCAGCTTAGAAGCAATTAATAGCATTATCGAAGATTCCTCCCCGCTAAACTATAATTTAATTTTTGCTGCTACTGCCGACGAAGAGAGCGGCTCGGCATTTGGAATCAGGCCTTTATTAAATAAGGGCATATTAAAACCGGATCAGGCTATAGTTCTTGATTCCAATGAATTTAATATTATTATCACGCAAAAGGGCCTCCTGCACCTTAAAATAAAAATTAAAGGAAAGAGGGCGCATGGCGCTTATCCCTGGCGTGGAGAAAACGCAATAGATATCGCTGTTAGAATATTAAACGATCTAAAAAAACACAGGTTTTATTTTAAGAAAAATCAATACCTGAAACCCCCTACAATAAATATCGGGACAATAAGAGGTGGGGACAAGGTCAATATAGTAGCGGACTGGTGCAAGATAGAACTGGATTTGCGTTTTCTTCCCGGAATGTCGGCAAAAAATATTTTAAAAGAACTAAGAAATATTATCCAAAGATACACAAAGAATTACTCTATCGAAATAGAAGGGCTACAGCAGCCTTATTTTATAAACAGCAGCCACCGTTTAGTAAAATCCTTAATCCAGGCAAGCAGCAAGGAGAAAGTAAAAGCAAAGATAAGAGGCTCGGAAGGAGCCACCACTATAAGTTTTTTCCAAGATAAAGGGATTCCCGCCGTTGCCTTTGGCTTTGGCAGTTCTGGCTGTGCACATACCGCAAACGAGCATGTAAAGATAGAAAATTTATATAAGGGCGCTAAAATTTTAGAAAACTTTTTAACCAGTTATAATTTTTAAACTTAAAAGGAGTCCAAATGAATAAAATAAAATTTATTAAAAAACCGAAATTAAAAAATCCTTTTCTTATATGCGCCTGGCCGGGAATGGGGCAAGTGGCTTATAAGGCTGCGGTTTATCTGGTAGATAAATTAAAGGCAGAGGGATTTGCTGAAATACAATCTGAAGATTTTTTTTATTCTACCGGCAGCACCATAAAAGAAGGTCTGATAGACCTTACCCAGACCGCACAAAACAGATTTTATTACTGGAAAAACAAAAACGGCAAGAATGACTTAATAATATTTATCAGCAATGCGCAGCCTGATTTGTCCAGGGCCCAGGATTATAGTAAATTAATTTTTAATTTAGCTAGCGAATATAAGATTAAAACAGCGATATGTTTTGCGGCTATGCCGCAACCCATAGAGCATCAGCAGCCTCCGGGAATATGGTTTGCCAGTACCACAAAAGAGCTGAACGCTTCTCTAAAAAAATACAATTTTCACCTTTTATCCGAAGGCCAGATTAGCGGGATGAACGGTTTATTTTTAAAGTTAGCTAAAGGCAGGGGGATAAACGG
>QNCD01000013.1 GCA_003644385.1 Candidatus Omnitrophota bacterium | reverse complement strand
GCTTTGTATTCATCATATAGATGGAAATGGGAAAAATGTTTCCAAAAAACAGAAAAATAATGATATTGATAATTTAATAACTTTATGTTATTTTTGCCACAAAGCAATTCATTCATATAATTAAATAATTCGCTTGGGGGTTACTAACAGGCGGTTATCTTAACAGAAATGTTAAGGTAGCCGCTTTTTTATTTAACCCGAAGAGGTAAAGATGGTTAAGGGAAGAGAAAAACAAAATCAGGCAGTAAAGGATTTTATTGAGAAAGAAGTATTGCCGCATATTCAAAACCACGAGGAGTATGAGGGTAAGGTTGATAAATGGACTCAGCGTTTTGAGGCAATCCGTTCAATTCAAGGTTTAGCTTATGGCGCTGACCCTGATAAATTCCCAAAGACCGATCCCTGGGAGGGCTGCGCAGACATAGGTATTCCTTTAGAAGCCATAACTTTAAGGGCAATCATAGCGAGGTTTGTTAAGACTATTTTTACCAAGCCGATATGCAATGTTACCGGCAGGGGTGGGCAGGACAAGAACGAAGCAAAGATAGTTGAGGAATATAATACTTATACCCTTGAAGATGAAATGAATTTTGAGCGTCAGTATTACGATATTATGATGGATGTAGGCTTGACTGGCGACGGTATAGGCAAGCTCATTGAAGCAGATGAAGATTATAGCTGGGAAGAGACTTATTTTACCCTGATTAACCCAATATCAGGCGAACCCATCCTTGACCCTTCCACAAAAAACGAATATGACGAAAACTGGCCGGACGGATACCCAATAGAAGTGGATGAGAATTTTCAACCTACCCCTAATCCTGTTTTGAATATGACTCCGGAAGTAAAAGAGATCACGGTTGAAAAGACCGATAAGGTTTACTTCGGCACTAAGTTAATTCCGGTTAATCCTAAAGACTTTATTACGCCTGAAGGTGCGGATACTTACGATATTGATGAATTGCCTTTTATGGCGCATAAATTCCGCAAGAGCTGGTATTGGCTTAAAAAGAGAGAGGGCGACCCAAAAGACGGCGGATATGAAAACCTGGATAAAATCAAGCCTTCCGAAGACCAGGATAAAACGATAAGTACCTTAAAGAAAATAGATTTGATTGAAGTTTGGGGCAAGGTAGATATTGAGAATTCTCAAGGCGAAAAGCAGCCTAAAGAAATTATAGCCCTTTATGCCATAGAAGCAGGGGAATTGTTGGGATGGATTCCTAATCCTTATAAGGGCAAAAGGATGTTTTTCCATTGGCAGATTATGCCTATGCCGCATAGGTTCAGAGGCAAGTCTATTCCTGAGTTTGCGAAAGGCCTGAGAGATTTAATTGACGCAATATTTAATCATATGGTTGACAGGGATACTATCAATTCTCATCCGCCTTTTGTCTATGATGAGGAAAGCGGCTTTGACCCTGAAGTGCATACTTTCGGCCCGGCTGAATTTTGGGGCGTTAGCGATAAGACAAGGCTTGGCAGGCTGAATATGGGTAATACTTCTGAATATAACTCCGAGTGGATTTTAGAGTTTGCGCTTGGTTTATTGCAAAAGTTATTCGGAGTAACCGATTACACTCTCGGCGCTGAGTCTAATATCGCTTCTAATAAGACAGCCAGGGGAATAATGGCGATTATCGGCGAGGGGAATTTCAGTTTTGATACGATGATTAGCATTTTACAGATGACAAACAAGAAATTCTTTGAAGCCAATATCCAAATGCACGCCAAGATGATGAAAGAAAGAGGGATGGAAAAGAAAGTCTTTTATGTAACGGAATCACAGGATAATCCTTTCCGGCAGATAGCAAGAAATATCCTAAGCTTAAAATGGAATTTTATCCCGCGTGGAACGAGTGTGGAGACGAATTTATACCGCAAGAGAGAGGACGCTATGTTAGCGTATAAGACTTTAGGAAGCGAGGTCTTTTTCTCTCCGGAAATGTCTCCGACGACTTTAAACAATCGTAAATTACTCGTTCAGAGAATAATAGACGCTTTTGGTTTAAAAGAAATTACTTTACCTTCTGCCGAAGAATTGGCGCAAGAAATGATAAAGATGAAAGCGACCGTGCAGCAAGAAGTAATGAAGAAGCAGCAATTAGAACAATTAAAGAAAGTGGCTAAATTCAAGAAAGGCACTCCGGAAGGGGAAGCCGCAAAAAGAGTATTGGCAGATATAGAAATGGGGCAGGCAAGCAGCCCGCAAAATTCGCCTATGGGAGGTAAGAATAATGCTCAACCGACTACTTAAAAAGAGAAATCCGATAGCAAACAAACTTACCCAGGAAGAATTAGAAGCCGGCAGGAAAAAAAGGGAACAGATAATTAGTGATGCGTCTGCTATGGAACGGTTATTAGAGAATCCTGATTTTAAGAGGCTTTGCGAGATATTAAAAGAGGATAAGGAAGCCTTGAACGCAAACCTTTTAAATGAACACTCTAACAATATGAAATCAGCAGAAGTGAAAATCAGGCTTATAGCGCGTATCAATCAGATAGACGGTGTTCTGAAAAAGCCTCAGAGCTTAATTTGGAGAATGAAAAATATGACTGAGGTTAGGGATGTAATCAAAGAACAGAAAAAGGAATCTAACCCACGAGAGGCAAGCTCTCGGTAATAAAATTGGAGGTTACAAATGCAGTTAATAAAAAGGTTATGGAAGGAACTCTTGAGGCTCTTGTTTAACGATTCCGGATTACCTGAAGGTGAGGAAGAAAATTCTGAAGGCGATGAAGGAAACAAAGAAGAAGAGGATCAAGAGGATGAAGGTAATGAAGAAGATGCCGGAGAAGAAGAGGGCGGGGACGCTGACGACGACAGCGGTAAAAGCGTCGGTAAAGAACGCTCTAAATTTATCCCTCGTGAAAGGTTTGATAAAGTAAATACCAAAGCTCAAAAGTTAGAAAAACTTATAGAGCTTGGTGTTTTAACCGAAGATGCGAGCGGTGAAATCCGGGTTAATTCGGAACTTCTGAAAAATGCGACGAAGCAAGAAGGCTCTAAAGAGCTTGATACCAGCGAGCTGAGGTTTACTAAAGATGAGGCTGATGAAAGAAGTTGGCCTCTACTTGAAAAGATAAACAAGGCTTATGATCACTACGATAAGTTGGCTTCTCGGATGAGTTATATGATTAAAGTTCTTCAATCTGAAAATGCGGTATTAAGGGATTATCCTGAGTTTATTTCAAAAGATAGCCCTATTCGCAAAAAAGCATTGGAGATAATCAGAAACGACCCCGAATTCAGAAGGACTTATCGCGGTAATCCTGAAGCTGGCTATTGGGCTGTTAAAAGAGCTGCCGAATTTCTTGCAGGTAAAACAGCTTCTAAACCTAAAAAGAAAAAGGGAAGTTTCATAGTAGGTAAAGGTGATGCAGGGGCAGGCGGCAAAAAGAAGATTGACTTTACTAAACTTTCCAGCGCTGAGTTGGATAAGTTAGAGCGGGAAGAACATAATCGTCTTTTTGCCGGCAATAAAAAATAGCCCCTTTTAACGAAGGGAGATAGCATGTTAAAGTTTTTGAAAAATATGTTTGCATCTATCCTCTTTCTTTTGTTTAACCATTCCGGAACAGATGTAACCGCTATGGTAGCTATGGATAGTGATACCAATAGCGACTTGGATTACAATGTTCCAGAAATTTGGGAAGCTCGGTTACGCTTGGATGCTTCCAAAAAGAGCTTTTGGAGTGCATTAAAAGGGAAAGAAGGAAGCGAAAAGCCGATCGTTGAAAAAACCGAGTTTGTCAATCAAGCTGGTGATGTTATACACATCCAGGTTATGTCTGAATTATACGGGCCGGGGAGGACAGGAGAGAATACCCTTAGAGGTTATGAGGATAAACTCTCAACTGCCCAGTTTGATGTAACCGTTGACTGGCTGAGAAAAGCAGTAGCCTTAACAAAGAAAGTCAAAAAAGAAGTAAATTTTGACGTTCTGCAACAGATTAGGCTAAGGCTTTCTAACTGGATGGCAAGAGAATTGGATAGACAGACTTTTGCACAACTTTTGGATAATGTTTCAGATACTCTATATGGCGGAAACGCAACCAGCTCGGCAACTTTGAACGACGATGATACTTTCACGACTCAGGAATTGGATAAGATTAAGCTTGCTTTGGATAGAAAAGGCGCAATTCCTTTGAGTGTATCAAGAGATAGCGGGCAGGAAACTTATCATTACGGCGTGGTTATTTCTGAGGTTGATGAATATAACCTTCGCGGAGACGACAGATGGTTGAGTGCCGTTCAAGCGGCAGCGTCTCGTGGTGATAATAACCCTATCTTTACTGGTCGTCCTGTTGAGTGGAATGGGTTGTTAGTTTATACGCTTCGTGGAGTAAAAGCTGCTAATTGTGTTCAGGGAACCCCTTTAAGGCCAGAAACGACCGTGTATGGTTCTCTGGCGGCTGATGCGACTACTGTTACTGTTGGTGGAGCAGCAGTTTCTAATAGTGGCGAAGAGAAACAATACACCCAGTTTTTTAGTTCAAGTGGGACAATTACCATTGGTTCTGAGGAAATTACTTATACCGGAAAAACTTATAGGACTTTCACTGGTTGCACAAGAGGAGCTAATTCTACGACTGCTGCGGCTCATTCAAATGGCGATTTAGTAACTCAGCGCAATGTCTCCAAAGTTATCGCTTTTGGTGCTGAAATATGCGCCTTTGCATGGGGACAGCAGCCTAAGAGAGTGCAGGATACGGATGACTATGGTTTTGTTACTGGTATTGGTATTGAGACCTTATATGGCGTAAAAGCCATAGAGGATTCCGCAGGAAATAAACCTAACTACTTGGTTATGGAGTGCTACTCCAAAAACCCGGGAACAATATAGAGAGGAGATAAACTAATGAAAAAGTTATTTTGTTTGTTAGTTTGCCTGGCTCTCGTATTGGGTGCATTTGTTCCTGTATTCGCCGGTTCTTATGATAGAGAAGATGCTGATGAGGCTGGTTATGTAAACTGTTCGGCAAGAAATAGCGATGGTTCCCTTTTTAGTGGTGCAGGCTATATCTATGCCGTAACCTTATATGCAGCCAGTGCGACTTCTACATTAACCATATATGATGCTTCAAGTGCAACTGGAAATGTGGTAATTGAAGTCGCTGAAGCTACTGCTGGTGATTCTGCAAGGTTAGAATTTACCAGGCCTGTTAAAGTTTCAACCGGTGCTTATGCTGATCTTAGTGGTTCAAATGCTGCCGTAGTTGTTGAGTATAGGTAAACAAAAGTCAAGGGGCGGTCTTAAATGGCCGCTCCTTACTTTAATGATGAGGATAAAATGAGGAAAATAATCTCTTTAATTATATTAGTATTTTTTTGTTTTGTAAGCTTAGTTTTTGCTTCTGACGCTCAAAGGATGGTTAGCTCTGACCTTAAAACTTCAGATACAGCAATAAAAACAAGTGCCGGCAAGATTTATAAAGTCAGTATGCTTGCTACTTCGGCTCAAGGGTGGGTAGCTGTTTATGACTCATCTTCATCTGCTGTTTCTGGAAAAACGGTCTTGATAGAACTTCAGGAAGCAACCCAATATTGCAGCACGGAAATAGACTTTTCTGAAGGTCTTAATGCTCGTGAGGGTATATATCTGGAGCAAAATGGTGCGTCAGCAATCGTTTATTACTACTAATATATTTGATTGGTCTTTGAAAGCTTTTTTATTTCTTGCACCGATTATCTGGCTGCCGGGTTTTACTCAGAAGTCATTACAGCTTTTGTTTTTTAACTATGGCGCTTTGATTCTTTTCGGGTTGAGCATAAGCCTGCCGGCCAAAAGAGAATTTAAGAATTATAATATCCTGATTCTGTTTATCCTCGCAGTAGTCATTTCCCTCATAAGAGCGCCTCATCATTTATCAATAAGCCTATTACATATTATTTTTGGTTGCCTGCTTTATTACGCTATCGTGCGCAGCACTTCTGATATTCAGGGCGTTTTAAAGTGGTTTATGTATCTGGCGTTAATTAATGTTGCGTTTATGGTATTACAGCTTTTTGGAATAAATTTAGTATATGGCGAACAACCTAAACTTTTCTGCGGCCTTATGGCGATGAATAAGCACCTTGCGATATTACTTGCGTTTATTGCACCGATACTTGCTGTTTTTTCAGTATGGGCGCTTCTTTTGGTAGGGATAGCGTTAGGAATGGTCAGGAATTATGCGGCTATGCTTGCTTTTACAGCTATGTTTTTAGTGGCGCTTCATTTCCAGATTAAGAGTTGGAAGAAAAAGATTTTAATTATTATTCCGATTTTAGCATTAGTGGTTTTTATAGCTTTGCCTTTATTCGGCTCTTTGTCATATAAAATCAATTCTCGGCTTCCGGTTTGGCTTTTTACTCTGAAACAAAGTTTAGGCAATCCTTTTATCGGATATGGCCTGGATACATTTACATTACACGCCGAATTATCTAATTTCAGATTAGGCGAAGGCTGGATTGTTGAGACTTACAACGAATACTTAAGGTTTATATATGAGTTTGGGTTTGTGCCTTTTGTCATATTGGCTTATTCCTTATTTTCTTATTTTAAAAGATTATCCGCCGGAATTATCGGTGATAGATTAAAAATGGCTTTTGTTTTATCAATAATTTCAATACTCGTGGTCTGTTTTTTTCAGGACGCACTTCATATAGGCAGATTAGCTGTTCCAATAATAATAATAATTGCTCTTTTTGAGGCATATTTATTAGACAAGCAAAATAAGGAGGTTATTCATGATTAAAATACGTTACAACGGCAGACGTTTTCCCAGGGCAGTTCTTTTAGAGAATCATCAGAGAAAAATCTTTTGGCCGGAGAGAAAAATTATAGAGCTTCCCGATAATGAAGCTTACCGTTTACTACAAGGCAATATTAAACTTTCCTATACTCAATGGGAGTTTGAGATTACGGGAGTAACACAGGATAAACAGGAAAAACCTAAACTAGTTATTTCGGAAATTCCAACAGACACAATTCCAAAATTCGAATCTGTTAAAGAGGTTGAGGGAAAGCCGGTTGTAAAACCAAAGAAAAAAGTAAAAAGGATGAATCCGACAAAGAAAATAAAAAAGGAGGGTTAAGATGAATTTGAATATTAAGACAATCGTAAGCGATTTTGAAAAAAGAGTCAGCGTTTTGAAAAAGGAAGTTGACGGCTTGGAAAAAAAGAAAGCCAATTATGAGGCTGATATTGAAGCCCTAAGCCGCAAACAAAAAGAGCTTAATTCGGCGGTTGCTGATAAGTCTAAATATCTGGCTGGCGAAGTGGCAAAGGCTGTTAATGCCGCCCTGGAAAAGCTAAAGATACAGGAAAATGAGGTAGTTTCTCAAAAGGAAGCTTTAGTTAAAGACAGGGGACAAGCCGGAATATTGCAGAAAACCCTTGATGAGAAAATAAAAGAAACCGACAAACTAAAGGTAAATCTGCAAACGAGCATCAGAGAATATCTGGACTTAAAGGCAGAGGTAGAGGATATAAAAAACAAGCTTGAAAAAACGATAGAGGTTATTAAGGGAGTTTTTAATGGGTAGGATGTCAAGGATAATAAATTATACCTGCACTCTTGCTGATACTTGGTATAAGGTTTTTGATGAGAGTGATTATCGTAAAAACCCGATTCAGGAAATCAAGGTAAAGTTGAGGGAAGGGACAACTGCGGATCATTTCAGGTATGCCTACACCGCTTCTCCTTCAACCTGGATGACTTCAACTTCCGGTTTTGTCGTTTTAAAAAATGTAAAGAAGCTTTATGTCTATATTCCCGATACCGCCGGTATTGTAGTTGAGATAGAAATTCTTTATAAGTAAGGGGTGAAAAATGCCTACATATGGTAAGCAGTTTAGCGATATTTATAACGAGTCTGCAAGGGATACTGGAGATACAACTACTTCGCATATTACTTATGTAAAGAAAAAGGTTAATGATGCCCTTCGGGAAATCTGCAATACGATGAAATATAGCTGGATGCAGAGGGAAACGGATATTACTTTAACGGCTTCCCAGCAATATGTGAATATGTCTGATGTGGCTTCTGATTGGGATGAAGACCAGCCGGTTGAGATATTTTACAGGAATTCTGCAAATAAAAGGCAGGTATTGAATCAGTATGACGATACCGAATGGAAAAGGGAAGAGGATACAGACGAAGGCGATGTTTACGGATGTCATATAACTATGAAATCAGGGATATGGCGTATTTTGTTTGTATTAGTGCCGGACAGCGCTTTTGTCTCAAGTTACTCTCCTCTGAAAATGGAATATCAGAAAAAACCAACAGAGCTTTCCAGCGATACCGATATTCCGGAGATACCAACTTCCCATCATCAGGGTTTAGTTTATTGGACGAATAAATTGATTTGCGCCGAAATGGGCGACACCGAAGGATTTGCACTTTGGGAAAGATTAGCTGATAGCGCATTAGGTCTGCTTAAAAAAAGGCAGGTTCACAGGTTGGGCAGGCCCAAAAGAGTGCGTCCTCATCCCTGTATAACTGTCAGGGGCAGGGCGTATCAACCGAAGGATTATAATTTATAAGATGTATAAACGGCATCGCTTCACGAATGTTACGAAATTATTTAGCGGGATGAATGTTGTTGATACTCCCGATATTATCACGCAGAAGGGGCAAGCAACTTATATTCTGAATTGTTATAATCATCCTGAAGGCGGGATTGCCAAGCTTTTCGGGCGCTCTAAACATAATTCAAGCGCTATCGGCTCGGATGATGAGATAACCGGAATATATGAGCTTGATATTACCACCCCGGCCTTTTTCTGCATAGCTGAGAGTAAATTCTATAAAGATAATAACGGTACTTGGGAAGACAAGACCGGAGGGGTTTCAATTACGGATAGCGCAAATAACTTATGGACTTTTTCTAAATTTCAAGATTACCTCATAGGTACTTGTTTATTAAGGGACTCGGCCATTGAACATGACGGCGGTTCAGGTAATGCCACCAATGTTTCAAATATGCCGGCGGGCAAATTCAACGCTGTTTTAAAGAACAGGCTTTTTTCCCTTAATACGGCGGCTCAGCCTAAATTAGCGTATTGGTCCGGGATAAACGACAGGACTTTCTGGGATATCACTAATGATTACCTTAACTTTAAGGCTTCTGAATCTGACGATAAACCGATAAGCGGCGTATGTGAACATCTTAATACTCTTGTGGTAGGCAAAGAAGATTCAATCTTCAGGGTTTATCACACAGGGACAACTCCACCCTTTAAGTATTACTGCATAAGTAGGAAAACCGGCGTGATGAGCCATTTCAGTATGCAGAATATCCCTCCTTGCGGCGCGTATCCGGAACGGCTGATTTGGATAGGCAGGGATAATTTTTACCAGTTGATAGGCGATACGGTTACTTCAATAGGCGACGATATAAAGGCTTTCTTCTCTGAAGGAGCGCCATTCCAAATAAATCTGAACAGGTTGCAATATTGCGTGTCGGGAATAATAAAAGAGAAGAATCTTTACTGGTGCGCTTTTACTTCCGGCTCAGGATCTACCAATGATTATTGCTTTATCCTTGATTATAAAAATATGCAATGGTGTATATCCGACTTTGTGGTTAATTCATTCGGAAAAAGAAAAGTATCCGGTAGGGAGTATTTATATTCAGGCAATTATACCGGCACAGTCTGTAAACATGATACCTCAGTTTATAATAACCTCGGCGCAGCCTATACCTCGCAAATGTATTTCCCCTGGCTTGATTTCGGCGATACCCAATTAGAAAAGCAGATTAAATACTTGATAGCCTTGTTTGATGCGGTAGGTAATTACGATATTACTGTTGAATACAGGACTAATTTAGAGACGGATAATTTTACTCTTTCAATGGTAACAGGAGTGGACTTATTAGGTATAGATTTCGTGTTAGGCACTTCTACTTTAGGTGGCGTTGATGTTGTAGAACGATCCGGTGAGATAAATAAGAGAATGAAAAGGATACAACTGCTTATTTCACACTCTACCGTTGATGAATATTTTAGGTTGTATGCTCTGGGCTTTTTATGGCGGCCTATGAAAGGTTACAGGATAGAATGACGCCTGTTAAGTTATTGATTCCGATATTGCTTTTAGCTTGCCTATTTGACATAAAGACTAAAATTATTCCGGTTTATCTGACTGTTGGCGGGATAGCTTTAGGGATATTTTTTACAAGGAATATTGTGTTTTCTTCTTTAGGCGTTGCCATAGGTTTTTTGTCGGTATGGATTATAAATAATACAAGGTTGCATATTTTAGGTGGAGGAGACGCAAAGTTATTCAGCGTAATAGGTTCTTTTTTGGGGTGGCAGATTACTTTATTATCTATTTTTCTGGCCTGGGTATTATATATGCCTTTTAAGACTGGAGAGCCGAAGCCCTATGCGCCTTTTATATTAACGGCAGTTTTACTTTTGGTGGTTTATGGATAAAGAGATATTATTTGAGGATTTAAAGCAGCCGCAGGATTTATTTTTGCTTAAAGACCATTTAAGAGAATTATACCGTCTGATAGAGCGAAGGTATATCAGCGTGGATTTTTCGGCTACCCCTACTTTTGACTGCGATGAGGGAGATATATTCAAGATTACCCTGACTGGAAATATTACCGGTATTACCTTAAAAAACGCTTATCAGGGAAGGACGATAACAATAATTTTCTTACAGGATGCCATAGGTTCAAGAACGGTTGCGGGTTGGGCTTCCAATGTGAAACTTGCCGGTGCGGCTTTTACCGTAACATCAACCGCAAGCGTTTATTCAGCAATAACTTTAACTTATACGGGTTCAGTATGGGTAGAGGTAGCACGAAGTTTAGATATTAGATGAAATTTTATATGTTCACCTTGATTAGAAAACAATTTAAGATTTTTAGATCTATCATCAAGTGTATTCCTATCTCCAAAATAAAGACGGCTTTCAGTCTGCAAATGAGGAAACGGTTAAGTTTCCAAGACTTACTCACCGCCAATTTTAGACATAAAAAATCCGTTCCCTCATTCGCTATTCTAATTATAGCATTTATTTTAGTAATGTCAATATCAAATACGGCCTCTGCACGCCTGCCTACGCAGGAGCAGTTAAATAAATACTGTATAGCCGTAATACTTAAAGTTGATTATGATGTGCATTATTTCTGTATTCCGACGATAGTAAATTTTGATGATACAGGCCTGACGGTAAAATACGGAAAGAATTTAAGCAAGCAGAATTTCATTCCTAAAGATGAAATTGTCAATTTTGAGGATGCAATTGCAAAATATGAACAATTAAGGAAGGATTACAAATGGTAAAGAAACTTTTAATTTTGGCAATAGTTTTATTGTTATTCACTTATGGTTACTGCGGGGATATTTCAAAATCCCACACATATATAAACGGAGAAGTGCTTACGGCGGCGCTCCTCAATACTTCTTTTGACGAGATTATCAATGAAGTTAATGATTTGGATACGGATAATCTGGCTTCAAATATAGCGATAACCACTTCCGGCAATAGCACCTTTTCAGGGACGCTGACTGCTTCTGGCGGATTTACCTCAAGCGGAAACACAACTTTAGGGGATGGTTCAAGTGAATTATTGACTATTAACTGCGCCAATGGAATAACCTTTACTCCTGCGGTTACTTGGACTTTTACCGCCGATCAGACGGTTTCAGGGACTTGGGCTGATTTAGGGACAGTTACGACTGTTGATATTAACGGTGGCACGATAGACGGAGTTACGATAGGTGCTTCATCCGCTCCGACTGTTACTAATTTAGGGACAGTTACGACCTGCGATATAAACGGCGGGTCTATTGATGGCGTTACCATCGGTGCTACCTCAGCGCCAACGGTAACTAATTTAGGCAATGTTGCCACCACTGGAACAGTTACTCTTGGCGGAAAGCTTACTGGTGGGGCAAACGAGATTGAGGGAAGTAATTTTGATATTGACGGCGGGTCAATAGATGGGGTTACAATCGGAGGTTCTTCTGCTGGAGCAATTACCTGCACTACACTTAATACTGGAGGTAAATTAACAGCAGGGGCAAACGAGATTGAGGGAAGTAATTTTGATATTGACGGCGGGTCAATAGACGGCGTAACAATAGGTGCTGCTTCCGCCCCTACGGTTACGGATATAGATATAAACGGTGGCACAATGGATGGTGTTCAGATAGGTGGTACTACCGCTACTGGTGAGTTGATTGTTAATAATGCAAGTGATGACGCTGATGGTTTAGGTTCACAGGGAACAGCAGGGCAATTTTTGCAATCACAAGGTGCAGGGGTAAACCCGATTTGGGCATATGCTTTTAAAGAAGACGGTTCTACGGTTTTATCAGAAACGGAATTTCCTTTAAGTTGGTATGACTTAGATATTAGCGCATATGTAGGATCAAATGCTGTTTTATGCTTATTTAAAATAACAGCTCAAGATACTCCCCCAGAGGGAACAACAGATAAAGGAAGTATTAGGACTAATGGTTCGACTGATGCTCCCCTAGAACAATATTTCCACGAGGGTGATTATAATTTCGTTTGGGCTTATACAGATGCCAACGGTATTGTAGAGTATGGAGGAGCTTATAGCAACAACAGAGTCAGGGCGGTCGTAGAGTTAGTAGGTTATTTTCCATAATGTATTAAATGAAATACAATATCTCAATCTTAAAACCCGAGAATTATCCTGAACTGATTAAGTTAGCAGAGAGTGTAAACCTTGATGAAAAGATAGATTTTCAATGCACTTTTATAGCGGCGCAAAACGGCACTCCGGAATTATTAGGGGTAGCGGGAATAAATTTTAATAAGCGCTTTCCGAGGTTTGAACATATATTAGTCAGCAAGCCATTTCAGAAAACAAGGCTTGGCGTGATATTACTAAAGGCGATGGAAAAATACCTGATAGATAACGGTTATGATACTTATGTGTCTTATATTTTAAATTCAAGAGAGCATATGCAGAAATACGCCCTTAAATGGGGTATGAAAGAATACAATAAGACCGACGACGGAAAATGGTTCTATAAAAGGTTATAAGGAGAGTGCAAGATGAAAAAATTACTTAAAGATTTATTCTTTAGCTTTTTAATGTTGTTAATAAGTAATGTTGGTTGCGGTGGTGATGACCATAACCCCCCGCCACCTCCGCAATATAGGAAGACCCTTACACTACGGAGTTAAAGAGTATTTTAGTGCCGAAAGTAAAGGAACTAGCAAATATCCCTTATAGTGATTGGCTCAAGAGGTTTACCATCCCTGAGACTTTACCTACCACAGAGGCGCAGACGCGGTTAATGGGTCTTTTTGATGCTGGTTATCCCACTACGGGATACGAGGGTTATCTTAACCGGCTTACTCCTGGTTCATCCTCTTTGATGGATACCGCTTTAAGCAGATACCAGGGGTTATTTGACCAGGATTACAGCTTGGCGGATTATTCTCAGGTAGAGAAAGATTATCTTGATACCGTGCTTAAAGAATATAAGAAAGCAAGGGAAGAAGGTTTTGAGCCGGTAAAAGAAGGTTTGATTGCTGAGAATTTATTTGGGTCGGGCCCGGGATTTCAAAAGATGGTCGAATACGGCGAGGATACGGCTGAGGGCGTAGCTGATATTTCAAAGAAATGGGCTTATGAAGGGCTACGAAGGCAAATGCAGCAACAACAATATATGGACGCCCTAAAACGCGGTGATTATTCAACTATGTATAACCTTGCTCTTTCCGAAGAGACAAGGAAAATGACCCCTGTTTTACAGGCAACACAGTTAGCGAATATGGAGAAAGAATATTACGATGCCTTGATGAGAGGGGATATTGAGACTGCTTTTAATATGGGGCAACTCTTGAAACAATCTGCGCTTTATCCGATAGAGCAGGCAACTAATTACCAATTTATGGGTTTAAATCCTGCTTCCGGATTATTCGGGCAATTACAAGCTACCGATTTAAAAAAATACCAGGGAGAAATGAGCGCCTGGCAAACATTGGCGCAGTTAGAGGCAAATAAGAAAGAGAGTAATTTAGGCGGGTTAGGAAGTTTATTAGGAATGGGGGCAGGTGCTTTATTAGCCTTGCCTACCGGTGGAATGTCTGTTCTTGGTGGCGCTGCTTTAGGTGGTTTATTGGGTGGTGGAACAGGCAGTATGTTTCAATATTAAAGGAGGCTTATTATGATGTTCAACCCTTCAAGTAATAAATACACAGATGCTTTAATAGAGCTTCTTAGTCAATTTGCATTAAAAGATTGGGAACGGCAACGAAATCAAGAGGTAACATTAAAGAATATTGAGGCAATGAAAAGTCAGGGTTTATTCGGCAAAGATATGAGTATTCCTGCTTCGTCTTTTGACAGGCCGGCTATCCCTTCGGTTTATTTAAAAGGAATAAACCTTCAAACAGGGCTACCTTCAATAGGTTTTTATTCTCCCCAAGAGCAGAAGGCGATGGGTTTTCAGGCTGATGTTGACCGCTATATGAGGGCAAGGCAGGAGTATAAAACTGGTCAAGGAATGACAAGAGGGCATTTTAGAGCTTTACCGCCTGGGGAAAGGGCTTCTTTTATTAAATCAAGGGTGGCTAATTTTCCGGGTGCGACAAGGGCTTTGAAAGAATTGAGGCCGAGGTTTGAGGGAAAAAACTTTATGTTAACAGATAAGGACAATATAAGGAAAGAGCGAGCCTTACAAGTGATAAACCAACAGTTAAGGTAATTGGCAATTCTCTTATTAAATATGACCCTTCAAATAACAAAGTTAATATTATGTATGAGGGGAAAGGTAAAAAACAATTAAAAGAGCTTGTTGATGGCAGGATTGTTGAGTATGACCCTATTTCAGGGAAGATGAAAGAGATAGTGAATTCAGCGGGACAAATTCTTGAAGGAGCTTCTACTACCACGACTATAAAAAATAAACAATATACTTCTGAACAGGAAAAGCTGATTACAGAAAATATGAAAGCATACCCAGGTAAAACAAGAGAAGAAATAATTGAGGCATTGATAAGTAAAGGAATTTTATAATGTCGGTTATTGCTAACCTTTTTGGTAAAGAGGTTAAAGAAAGAGATTTAGTAGTTCCAAATCTTTTTAGCAAAAGAAAATCCTCTTTAATGGAACAGGAAGCTGGATATGAAATAGTTAAAAAAGGTAATAGATATTATTCTATGAAGAAAAGACCGCCTTTGATAAATAAAGAAAAAACTTCCTACTCTCCCAAAGCTACCTTAAAGAAAAATCTTTCTTATTTATCCTCTTTTATTGAAGAAAGCTTTACGAAACCTATTAAGACTTTCTATGGGGGAACACTAACGTCTTCCGCTAATTTTGCTGATACTCTTGATTTTTATGCCGATAAAATCGCCCAGATATTAGGCTTGCCAGAAACAAAAGATAGCATATTTGAATATCTTAGGGATAACTGGAGTTATTGGGCAGATAAGCTTCAGAAAGAAGGGGTATCTAATAAAATTGCCAAAGCAGTGTATTTTGGGTTAGGCCAGGCTTGTTTTGAAATTCCTAAACTTATGGCTTTAGGGCCATATGGATTAGTTATTTCCGGTGCTGCCGAAGGTTATAAAGAGGGCGAGGTAAAAGGAGCATTAGCCGGGGGAACGGTAGGAGTTTTAACAAAAGGGATGTTGAAGGGGTTAAATGTTTTGCCTATTCAAGCTAAAATTCCCGTTGCTTTTGGAACTGGTGCAATTACTACTCCTGGGGATATAGAAGAAAAAATCGCAGGTGGTGCGGTATTAGCAGGTTTATCATTGTGGGGCAAATCCCCCACTATGAAAGAATTTAAGGCAACCCAAAGTAAATATTCTCCATTAGTAAAGGGATACCGTAAAGTATTACCTTATGAAACAAGAGAGAGAATTTATCAGAATTATATCAATCGTTTTCAATCAATAGAGAATACCGTTCAAAAAGCCAAAGAATTAGGGGCAAAAATACTACCAGGGGAAAATCCGGCTTTAAGAGCGCGGACTTATTTAAGCGTAGGGAATAAAGTCCATACAGTTTTAGAAAACAAAACTTATCGTATAACCCCACAAGGAAAAATTGAGATTACCGGCGAAGGCTTAAAACCTATATTAGATTATTATGATAAACGAAGCCCAATTAAAGGAAGGGTAAACAGGGAAAAAGATTTAGTAGATTATCTTATTGCAAGCAGGACAATAAAAGATTTGCAGAGGCCAAAAGCTAAGTGGACTAAAGAACAGATAGCGACTTCTAATCAGGTGGGGCAAGCAAAAGCAACTTTAAATAATCTTAACAAGAAGTATGGCAAGAATATAACCCATTTAGAACAAACCGCCCAACGCCTTTACGCTTATCAAAAAAGGGTTTTACATACTCTTGTAGATAGTGGAAATATGTCTCAACAACAGTATGATTTAATTCTCGCCAGAAACCCTAATTATATTCCTTTTGACAGGGTTATAGAAAGTGTTGATACTTCCAGCCTTCCTGTAAGCAAAAAAAGGTTTACTGGCGCAAGAAGTCCTATAAAGCGTATTAAAGGTTCGGAATTGGAAATCCATAATCCTATTGAAAGTATGATTAAAAATACTTATCGGATTATGGATATTGCCGAAAGAAATACGGTTGCAAGAGGAGTAGCTAAATTAAGCAAGGTTTTACCTGAAGACATATCTCCTGTAAAAATCCCTATTGTTCCTCTTGCTAATGCTAAAAAGGTTCTTACTAAAATAATTAAACAACATAAGGAATTGAAGCCACTTTTGAAGATACGACCTTCAATGGTTGCTCAATATGAAAAGGCTACTGAAACTATTTTTGGCCCAAGCCCATTTAAGCCTAAAGGCAATGTCATAGAATATTTTGAGAATGGAAAACGCCAGTATATAGAAGTTACTCCTAATCTTTATCAAGCAATGACCGGGCTAAATGAAACCTCTTTAGGTTTAATGACAGAGATTATGTCTAAACCTGCTCATTGGTTAAGAGTAGGTGCAACCATAACGCCGGAGTTTATGTTTAGAAATCCCATAAGAGACCAGCTAACTGCTTTAATGCAGACAAATTTCGGCTTCAAGCCATTTGTGGATACTGGGGGTTCAATAGCGGATATATTAGGTAAGTCTGAAGTATATGTTGACTGGCTTCGCTCTGGAGGGGCTTATTCCGGATTTGTAGAGCTATCAAGGTCTAATTTACAAAAATCCTTAAAGGAATTACAACGCAGACCATCATTGTTAAAAAACTTAAACATAATATCTAAAGCTCAGGATATTAGCCAGTTATTTGAACAGGCAACAAGATTAGGGGTTTATAAAAGAGCGATTAAAAAAGGAATGACACCGGTTGAGGCCGGATACCAAAGCAGAGAGGCAACTGTCGATTTTGCGCGGAAGGGAGCTAAGACAAAAGATATAAATGCGGTTATTGCCTTTTTCAATGCTGGTATTCAAGGAATTGATAAATCTTTTAGGACTGCTAAGGCAGACCCAGCTGGATTTGCGATAAAAGGGATTACCAGCATAACTATACCGTCTTTATTATTATATCTTAAAAATCGCAATGACCCTGATTATAAAGAAATACCTCGCTGGGAGAGAGATTTATTCTGGGTAACAAAAGTAAGAAATACTTATGTAAGAGTGCCAAAACCATTTTTATACGGACAGATATTTGGTTCATTACCAGAAAGGTTTATGGAATATTTAGATACCCAAGACCCAGGCGCTTTTGACAAAATAGATAAATCTTTATATGACGCTTTATTGCCTGTTTCTGGAGACCCTGCTTCGGGTATTTTAGCAACTGCTATAAAACCATTGATTGAAAATGCTACTAATTGGAGCTTTTTTAGGGAAAGACCTATTGTTCCAGAAAGTAGAGAAAGATTATTACCAGAGGAACAATATGGAAAATATACCACAGAGACAGCGAAGTTATTAGGTAAGGTAGGAAAATATCCTCCAGCGAAGATAGAAAATTTAGCTCAAGGCTGGTTTGGCGGAACAGGAAAGTATGCTTTGGAAGCAGGGGATATGCTAATTAAAGGAATAAAAAAAGCAAGTGGTGAAAAAGTTAAACCAGAAAGACCAGCTGAATTATCAGATTTTCCTTTAGTAAAAGGATTTGTTACAAGACCAGCAATGAGTTCGGGAGCAGAGAGTATTCAACAGTTTTATGAAAATAAGAATGAATTAAGTAAAGCATATTATACTTATCGTAATTACTTAAAAAAAGGCGACAGAGAAAATGCTTCAAAAATAAAGAGTAAATATCCAAACCTTACATTTGCACGCATTTTGAATAAACAGGCAAAGATTTTATCTAATTTAACTAAACAGATAGAAATAATAATTAAATCAGAAGAATATAGCGAAAGCGAAAAAAGAAAGTTGATTAACGGTATAGAGAAAAGAAGAGTAGAGATTGCAAGGAAAGGGCTTAGCCTTATAAAAAAAGCTAAGTCTTTAGTTGTGCCTGATTTGTTTGGTAAGGGAAAAAATAAAAGTTTAGTAATGCCTAATTTATTTGATTAGTATGAATAGCCGATTTCAGCTAAGGAGGGGCAGTTTTTGCAACGATTTTTCAAAATCTTACAAATTTGAATAGCAACTAAAAACGCAATAATGACTATACTGGTTTTAAAAATTGCTTTTACAAGAATACCAAAAGACTCATTAGTTTTATAGAGATTAACTATATTCATTGCTCTTTCACACTTCCTACTGGAAAGCCATAGCGGTTAAAAATGGTATAAGATTTAGGCAGAGAAAAGGAATTAGTAGAATTATTAGATTTAAAAGCATTAATATTAGTTTGTCGCTCTTGCAAATCTAACTGTTGCTGTTGTAGGTTTAGACTTTGCATACCCATAAACATATTTATAGCCATAGCATTTTGTTGGCTTTCTAATATTGCTTGTTGGTAGGCCTGGCGCTGTATCTGCTCATAACCCCAGCGATAATCTTCTTTGCTTATGAGGCGGAGATCGTAGTAAGTGTCTAAATGAAAAAGGGCAGAATTTTTATCGTAACTGAATAATTTGCCTTTTACGAAATATGCAGCAGCTTGACCCCATTTAGGAGAGCCGTAAATATGACAAATTATAGAGGAGTCTTCAGCAACTTTGACAACTTCGGTAGGTTTGCCGATTTTTTCTTCGGCTTCGGAAAGGGCAAGATTAGGGTTTCTATCAAGGGTTTTAATGAAATGGTTTGCCGAAACACAACTACAAAGAAACAGACAAAAACATATGGTAATTAACTTACACACTTTCATAACTCAAATATAGCACCTAAAAGTTATTTGTCAAGGGTAAATATTATGATGAAAAAACAGATACTTATAATCGCAATTCTGTTTATTTCCGTAAAAGTCGGTTATTCGGATTTACCGCCTTCCAGGGCAAAGCAAATAAGGACAGATACAAGCAATTTTGATAATAATTTATCTTCTGCGGATAATACCGCACAAAAGGCGTTTGAAACCTTAGATGAATTAACTTTTAGTGGAACACCTGGTGGTAATGATACCGAATTTCAATATAACAATTCAGGAGCATTTGCAGGGACTTCCGATATGATTTGGACTGCTAACAATGTAACCTTTATAGACGACCAACGCCTTAGATTTGGTAGTGATAGTGATTGGGGTTTAGGTTATGAAGAAAACGACGAGGATAGCTTGACTTTTAGCACAGAGAAAACCGCTTCGACTGGAACTGATAATGCTATGCTTAATATAGCCGTTGATATTCTTAATCAGGGTTGCACGGCAAATCAGGAAATCTTTGAAGTGGGAAAAGGCGGGATTGACGATGGCGACGAAAACTGGATTGAATTATTTGCTGTTGATGAGGATGGCGATGTAAGTGTTGGGGGTGATATTACCATCTCTGGCGGCAACATAAACACAGGCAATATTCCTTTAGTGGTAGGCGACGCAACTACCGACTCAATAACTTTTTCAGTTGACGGCACAGGGGATGGTGAAATTGTGTTGCCCAATGACAGCGTGGGGTCGGATGAGATAAACTCTACCACAGGGGCGTATGATTTTGGCGGGGTAATCTCTCTTGAAGTGCCTAACACAGCAGGCGATGTCACTTGCGATGCCGCAGGCGAGGTGGCGGTTGATACCACCCAGAAGCAATTTGTTTGGCATGACGGAACAAGAGAAGTAGCTATATCTTCTGACCGTAAAATAACCGCCTTGATTACCTCAGGAGATTGGGATTTAGACAGCGATAAGTGGCTACATGAGTTTGACTCAACCGTCTATCCTGATGGAATAGTAATAACGAAATGGGCAGTTGATGCTAATGTTGCAGATCCTTCTGTTGAACTTGATGCTAATCTTATGTATTGTGATACATTATCAAACGGGGCATTTCCAGGGGCTAATGCAACTTTAATAGATGTTTTAGATACCACAACGGGTAATTCATCTGAAAGCGATATGTCTAATTCTGATTTAGGAAGCGGAACAATACCTACAGGAAAAATACTTTATATAGATATAGATGTTGACCCTGCGATAGATACAAATTTCTTTGTGTTACAGATTTGGTTTTATCAACCTGAAAGTTAGAGGTTAATATGAAGAAATGGTTGTTATTGTTTTTATTGATACCTGTTCTTTGTTTTGCTCAAGAAACTTGGCAATACAAAAAAGTAGTAGAAACTTGGCAGGATATAGCAGGTAAATATCGGGTTAAAGTTGTTATTACTAACGGCAAAGAAAAAAGATGTATTATTCTAAAATTTCAGAATAAAGAAACCGAAGAAGAAGTTATTGCTGAAACTAATAAAATTTGTGAGATGCTAAATAATCCACCTCCACCAGAGCCAACGATAAATAAACTTAAAGAAATTATAAAAGAGAAAAATTTGATTATTGAAGAACTTACAAAACAATCGATGATAGAATGAAAAAACTATTTTTAACTTTAATATTTGTGAGTCTGTTAGTAAGTAAATGTTTTGCTGCAATCTATTACTTGGATTATGAAAATGGCGACGACAGTAATGACGGCTCGTCTTGGGCTAATGCTTGGAAGACAATCACAAGTGGAGCAACTGCCATAAGGATAGCCCCTGGTGATATTATCAGGATTGCTAAAAGCCCTGCCCCAGTTTCTATTGGTGATGCAACGTGGACTAATCTTTCAAAGACAGTAACCCTTACTTCTGCTCAAACCGCTACCATTGAATTATGCGAAACTGCTTGGGTTGCTTCTACCAATGTTACGGCTACTACTTCATCAACAGAAAAAGAAGGTAATTATTCCGCCTCTCTTGCCATCGGTTCGGATTTTACTACTGGTAAAGTTGCCTATAAATCTTTTACTACTCTTGATTTATCGGCTTATCAAAAAATCTCACTTTGGATTAGGAATTCAATTGTGATTAGCGCTAATTATCTTAAAGTTGTTTTGTGTTCGGATACTACAGGCGATACCATCGTTGATACTTTTTATATCCCCGCAATCCCTTCAACTAATAGATATCTCCCCTTAACTTTGACCAAAGACGGCGGAGGAAATCTTGGCTCATCTATCCAATCAATCGCTGTTTATGCGGATACTGACCCAATGACCCCCACTTTATTATTAGATAACATTATCGCTTGCACCACAAACGGACTTAACCTTCAAAGTTTAATTTCAAAAAATTCCTCCGAACAGGGTGGCACGGAGGGTTGGTATGGAATACAAAGTATTGTAGGGATAACCGTTAAATTGGATACCGATACTAATCGTGAGGCAAACTCTGGTAGAGGATATTCGGGAACGACCGAGACCATTACCACTTATAAAAGGGAAACAATTAAGACTGCTATGGCTTCAAGTTCGACAAAACAGGTGCAGGCGGTTCAGGATAGCGGAACATCAGGGAATAACATAGAGTTTCAGGGTGGCTGGGATACCGCCACCACAGTTCAGGATGGCGAAACATTTTTTGATGGCTTAAATGGTTATGGATACGGAATTTATGTTTCTGGAAAGCATAATGTAACTTTTAACCATCTAAATGTTTGTAGATATTATACGGGTATTGTTTACTACAATAATAGTTGTAACAATACCATAGATACCTTGACCAGCACTAATAATAATTCAAGTGTCGGTATTTACTACAATAGTAGTCATCACAACACTATTAACAACTTAATTAATGTTTCTAACAATTCTTCTTACGGCATTTCGTTCGGCTCTGCCCAAAATAATACTATAATCACTTTGACTAATCTTAATAATAATAATTCTTATGGCATTTATTTCTACAGCAGCAGCTACAATAAAATAAAGACTATAAGTAATGCCAGGAATAACTATGGGTATGCTATCTATTTTGCCTCTCACAGCAGCAATAATTATATATATTCTTTATCAACAGAAGATAATAGTTCAAAAGGAATTATTAATGGTTACGGAAGGAATTATCTTTTTAATGCTCTGATAGCCGAAGCACAGGAAGTTGGAGGACTTGTTTCTTTTGTAAATAGCCGTCTATTCTCCCAAAAACACGACCAGACAGCGGATAATCATATAATTTTTACCGATGGCGGACAAATCCATAGCGAAGGAACGGTTAGGCATACTGCCCTTGGAATTGCCTGGAGATTGGATGTTACTTCCGCTAATAGAAACTTAGATTATCCTTTAGACCTGAAGATAGCCAGAGTTGCTTGCACAGCCAATAATCAAGTTACAGTTAAAACGTGGTTCAGACGTAGTAATACAGGATTAACAATGAAGTTAGTTTGTAGAGGAAAACAGATTGCTGGAGTGGATAACGATGTGATAGATGAGATGACGGCGGCGGCTGATACCTGGGAAGAATTATCTATAAGTTTTACTCCCACAGAGGCAGGAGTGGTAGAAATAGAAGCGTGGGCTTATGGTGGAATAACTTACTCTGGATATGTGGATGATATGACCATAACCGTTGCGGGCGGAAATCCTACACTTACAAATATGGATTACGTATTTCAGGCACAGCCAGCAGTGATGGATACAGGAGCAGCAAGTGGCGGCGATGGAGGTTCAGTAATTGGTTGGGTGGATGTGCAATGACAAAAGACGAAAAACAAATGCTAAACAGGGAAATCATAAGGCAGATAAAGGAAAAACTGGAGGAGATTAAGAGGTTAATAAGGGAGATGAAAGAATGATGGAATTTATACCTTGGGGTGGGTTAATCTTGTTTTGCGTTACAGGTATTGCTATCGTAAAGTCGGAGTTTGCCAAGCGTCCTACTTTCGGGGAAGCAGAGAAAAGATACAAGAAAAAAGAGGTCTGCGATGAGATACATAAAAGCGTGGATGAAAAATTAAGCTGTATTCCCGAAATAAAAAAGACGGTTACCCAGATTGAAACTAAGATAGACCTAATCATTAAAAACAATGGATATCATTAAATGCCCCAATTGTAACGCCAAGCTCTATACCAGTAAATTAATACAAGGAGAAAGAGGCCACTATAAAGGCAAAAGATACACCTGCCTTAAATGCGGGCATGAGTGGGAGAGGGAATTCAGCAAGCAGGAGCTGGCGGAGTGGATGTAAGAAAAGATAAATTTTATATAAAGATAGATATACACAAGGCGCAGAAAATATCGCTTCTGCATAAGGAATTAAGGGATATTTTAAACAACAATCACAAGATTGCCGGAGATTTACGCAGGCAGGCAATCTCTAATATAGATGAGATTTTACAGATTATGAACGGAGAGTTTATAAAACAAATAATGGAGGGAAAAAATGGACTGGAAAAACCAGATAATCACGGCGCTGATAGGGGCATTGCTTAAACTCTTAAAACCTGAAGTCTTGAAAAAAGCGGTTGACGGTATGTTAGACAAGGTGGAAGAAGCAGTTACTAATTCCAGCAACAAGATTGACGACGCTTTAGTGCTTCCTCTTTGCAGGCAGATAAGGGAAGTATTTAATGTGCCTGATGATGACAATATTGGCTAATGGGTAATATAACCTGGGTTAGTCTTGCGGTTGCCATAATAGTCGGTATTACAAAATTACTGACTTACTTACTCGGCAATAAACGCAGGAAACGATTACTTGATAATGAAATTGAGAAAACAGAAGAGGATTATGCGCAAGCTCTACGCAAAAACGATACTGTCGCTTTGTCTATTCTTAACCGTAAACTTGCTCGGTTGCGCTTCAAACGCCGTAATCTTGCGTAGCGATGAGATGATAAGGATTATCCCTAAGGGCACACCCTTTAAGGCAATCTATAATGGCAAGTTGCAGAATTGGGTAGCTGAGGATGATTTAGCGGTGGTCTATAAGGGGCAGTTATTGAAGCTACAACAAGAGGCGAATGAGAAAGTATTATATAAGAAGTGATACCGAGCCGATTATAAACTTGTTGGTTTTAGGTTATATAATCTTAGGGGTATTGGCGCTATGGCGACATTTCTTTGGATAATAGGGTTAAGTGTGCTTTCAGGGGTGTTATACCGCCTCGGTGGCTGGAAATACGGCAATAAAGCTATCCGGCGTTATGGTTGTCCTTTAGTGCTATTAGGGGTTATATGGCTTTTAAAGGGCTTTAATTTGGACTTCTGGTGAGCTTATTTGCTTACTTATGGGCTTAATGCGGCGGCTTTGTCAACATACCACGATTACCTTGCTCCAGATAAATTAAGCGAAAATTGGGCTTGCTGGGCGATTACAGGGCTTGCTTATGGTCTGGCGGCATTTCCGCTTGTCTGGACTGGCTTTCATTTAGGGTTTATTCTCATCAGGGCGGCTGCCTTAGCGGTTTTGATATGTTTATGGTCTGAGTGGATAAGCAGGGATTGGCTGGAAGAAGGGGGCAGGGGGTTTTTGTATATAGCTACATTACCCTTGTTAACCATACTTTAGAGGGTTAACAGCTGTTAACTTTATGGACTATAAAAAAGCAATCGTAATAAACGATCAGCATATTCCTTACGAAGATAAAAAAATAAACGAATTACTTTTTGATTTTGTCAGTGATTTTAAACCAGACATAATAGATATTTTAGGTGATGTTTGCGATTTCTGGCAAATAAGCAAATTTGATACCGACCCCAAAAGAAAAACTACTATCCAAAAAGATATAGACAAAACCCACGAATACCTTTCAATTTTAAGACAAATATGCCCTAAGGCTGAAATTGAGTTGCATGCAGGCAATCATCTTGATCGCCTACGCAAATATATCTGGCGCAAAGCCGAGGAATTAGCGAGTATCCGCAGTCTTAATCTAGGGTTTCTGCTTGGGCTTGATAAGTTGGGTATTTCCCTTATTGAAAATGCTGAAGGTTATAGACGAAGGGGTAAGCTAATTCTTACTCATGGCACAATAGTAAGCCAGGATTCAGGGATGACCGCAAGACGCATGCTTAAACACTTTGGGTTATCAGTAATCTGTGGCCACACCCACAGGGGCGGGTCAACTTATGTTACCGACCTTTTAGGCGTAAGGGGAGCATGGGAAAATTTCTGTTTGTGCGATTTTAAATTGGCTAAAGAATGGCGCATAGGGATATGTAATTGGCAGACTGGTTTTAGTTATATCTATTATTACCCAGACAGATTTGAAGTCCACCAATGCCCGATTATAAAGAATAAGTTTACGGCACTGGGAAAGGAATATAAATAATGTCTGAAAATGAGGGGGAATTTTTTAATTTTACCCCAAGTTGCACTTATAAAATCCGAGTTGGCTGTGGGAATTTTTACATCACTATCTGTTATGATGAAAAGAGGCGTTTTAAGCGGGTTTTTATACCGAGAAACAGCAAATTCCATTGTGATTTAATAGTCAGAGATGGACTGGCTCGGCAAGCCACTTTCCAGGGTAAAAGAAGTTTAAGGCAACTGGTTAGGGATTTGAGGGGGAACAAGGCGCACCATTGTGATAAATATAATGTAACTTCACAGGCCGCTTCTTGTCAAGATGCGGTAGCGCAGGCAATTCTAAAATGGTTAAAGGTAAAAAGAAGAAGAAAAAAGGATAACCTAAAAGATTGATTGTTATGGAATACAACCAGGAGGTATAGGTAAAATTACGATATCTGTATGGTATCTCGATAAAAGAGAATTCAGGGATTTAGGGGGCTTGGGCAAGCTATGAGAAAATTCAACCCAGAATGGCTGAACAAGCCCCGCAAGAGAGGTAATCCTGAAGGGGTAATCCAGCGTCAGATATTAGGGTATCTTAAGCCTATTTGCCAAGCCGTAGGTAAAACAAAGACTATGGGGGTTAGGCGCGGGAAGGCATTTTGCTATGATCCTTTCACCTTTAGGGGCTTCCCTGATATTACCTTTTTTAAGGATAATAAAATCGGTTTCATAGAAGTCAAATCCGCTACTGGCCGCCAAACTAAAGAACAGAGGCATTTCCAAGAGCTTTGCCAGACCGCCGGCCTTACCTATATATTAGCCCGCGACTTATCCGATGTAACAAGAATAATAAAATAATCTGTTAGATTTTGCCCCCTTATTCGTCTATTATATATAGGTAGAGAAAAGGGGGTTTTTATATGTTCAAACCAAGCAAGAAGCTGATATAGGATATATACTAAAATAGAACTTGACAAAACCTTCTGGTAAGTATATACTATAAGTAACCTTATAAGTAAGGAGGAATATATGGAAATCGCAGTTGTTCAGTTAAGGTGTAAAAGGTGTAATCATATGTGGCATCCACGAAAAAGCGAAGTAAGAATTTGTCCAAAATGTAAGAGTCCATATTGGGATAAGGAGAAAAAATATGTTTATGGGAGAAAAAGAATTCGCTAAATTACTTACAAAACAAGGTAAAAAATGGAAATACGAACCAAGAGCTTTTCCTATGCCAGAACCCTATGCAAGATTTATTCCAGATTTTTATATTCCCGAAGAAAATATTTATTATGAAGTAGAAAAAAATTATAGTGTTGATAAGCAAAAACAGTATTGTTCATTCCAAAAGAGAAAGTTCAAAAAGGGAGGTTAAATATGTTTGGCGAAGTCCGAATCATAAATGGCAAGGCGCGCAAGACAGTAAAAAGAAAAGACCGTTACTATATAAGGGTTGCCATTGAGTTTGATGAGGGCGAGTATGCGAAGGCTGAAAAGAAAATCCAGATGTTCGGTAAAAACTTCACTGATTTAATGAGAGAACTTCTGACCGGCTGGAATAAATCTATGGGATTTGTTCAGCAGGATTATTTAATAAAAGACGCAGGTTCATTGTTTGATAATCGGATGAGTCAGCATGTTCAGACTGCGGTTCGCAGAGCACTACAAGAGATAATTCAATGTCCGATAGATGCCAACACGAATTAGAATATTTAAGAGTGCTTACACAAAAATATGGCAGCCAGTATCTGCATAAATACTTCGGGTTTCACTTGAAGGATTTTGCTAAAAAAATGGGGATAGCCAATAATTCGTTTACGCAGATTCTAAAAGGCAAGCGCAGGATGCAGGAAAAATATTCTCAGGCATTTCTCAATGCTTTTGATGAATTTAGGGTTCGTGAGAAATCCGAGAACTTTCAGGAAACACCAGCCCAGCTGCAAATAAAAGAATTAAGAAAAAAATTAAAAAAAACTTGACAATTCTTTTATTTGGGTGTATATATATTACTATGCTAAACAACAGCATTTTTTTAAATACAAAATTTGGGAATTGCCGAGAATATATCTTATGTTAACT
>QNCD01000012.1 GCA_003644385.1 Candidatus Omnitrophota bacterium | reverse complement strand
AGGATTTCTACAAGGTGGTAGAGTCATGTCCGCTTCCTCTAGTGATTGCCGGCGGCCCGAAATTAAAAACCGAGATGGGCGCCTTGAAAATGGCGGAATCCGCCATAAAAGAAGGGGCAAAAGGCGTAGATATGGGTAGAAACATCTGGCAGTCTAAACAGGCTATTGCTATGATCCAGGCGATAAGAAGCATTGTCCATGAAAACAAAAGCGCTGAAAGCGCGTTCGATTTACTTAATATTTCCAAAGAAAATAAATGAAGCCGGGTAGTTGTTTCAAGTTTATATTTATTATCCTATTTCTATTATCAGGCTTAACTGTAACTTTTTCAGCAAGCCCTGAGCCAAAAGCTTTAAAAATAACTTTTTTTTATTCTCCGAGCTGCCACGCCTGCGCTAAAGTTAAGAATGAACTGCTTCCTGAGGTCAAGCAAATATTCAGAGAGCAAATAGATATAGATTACCGTAATATAGATGAAATAGAAAATTATAAATTATTACTTGGCTTTATGGAGCGCCACGGTATTACACAGAAGACCGGCGTACCGGTATTATTTTTAGAAGAGCATTTTTTATCTGGGGGAACACAAATTAATGCCGAACTGATTCCGCTTATCGAAAAAAAAATCAGCCAACCACGAGAAGAAGAAAAGCAAGAGGCAGCTTCTTTTGGTAATATAATATCTCACTTTTCAAGCTTCAGCCCTTGGGCGGTTATCAGCGCCGGATTAATAGACGGAGTTAACCCTTGCGCTTTTACCGTAATCGTATTTTTTATTTCTTTTTTATCGCTGCAGGGCTATAGGAAAAGGGAATTAACGCTTATCGGCCTTTCTTTTATCGCAATAGTATTTCTTACTTACTTTTTTATAGGATTAGGATTATTTAATTTCCTTTACCGCATTAGAGCTTTCTGGCACCTGATAAGGATCGTAAACATTATTATCGGATTGGCTTGCGTTATATTAGGTTTTTTTGCGCTTTATGATTTTTTCCGTTTCAGGAAAACTAGGCGCACAGAAGGATTAATTCTCAAGCTGCCTGAGGCCGTAAAGAAACAGATACAGCGCATCATCGGTTTATTTTATCGCCGGAGGGCGAATCCCCAGATAAATAACCTAAAAATTAATCTGCCACGGCTGTTAGCGAGTGCGATAATCACAGGTTTTTTGGTTTCAATACTAGAGGCGGTCTGTACCGGCCAGGTTTATCTGCCGACAATAGTTTTTGTTTTAAAAACTACCCATTTTAAATTAGAAGCCTTTGGCTACCTTTTACTTTATAATTTTATGTTTGTTGTGCCTTTGATAATTATTTTTCTTTTTGCTTTACTGGGGGCTACATCTTCTCATTTCGCCAAATTTTTAAATAGGAATCTTGCCGCCGTAAAGATATTAATGGCTGTTTTATTTTTTACCTTGGGTGTACTTTTAATCTGGAGGGCCTGATGCAGAAAATATTATTAATGTTTTTAATTTGTATTTTACCATGCACCTGCTATGCTCAAACCTACGTTGAGGAATCTGAAGAACCGACTATTAAAGTTGATTTTGAATCCCAAGAAGAAGTCGCGGCAGAACTTAGGGAAGAGCCGCAAGAGAATTTAGCAAAAGAAGAGGAGGCTTATTCAATTTGGGACTTTGGCAAAGTGCAGGAAGGCGAGGTATTAGAGCATAGTTTTATTTTACAAAATGACAGCCAAGACACTCTCAATATAAACAGCCTTAATACCAGTTGCGGCTGTACGGTTTCAGAAGTCGAAAAAAAGAGCCTTGCGCCCGGAGAGAGCACTACCATAAATGTTATTTTCAATTCCAAAGGTTATAGCGGAGCGGTGCAGCAGCAGGTCTTTGTCAATACGGATAACCTTGAGAATCCGGTAATAAAGTTAACGATCAAGGCAGAGATATTGAGGAAGGAAGCAATACCTTAGCTGGTTCTTGGGTGTTGGTTTTTTCTTTGATAAACAGTAATCAGATTATGAGCATAGCTATAAAGTAAAAATGAATATTATTAGGGAGGAATAAAATGTTTTTCTTGAATTTGAGGATGTGGCTTCTATTAGGAATTTTATTTGCTATTATTTATGCCGCCGTAGCAATGATCGGAGCATATTTAGGAATAGCTAATTTTTATTTTTATTTGATATTATCTTTCGGGTTTATGGTTATTCAATATATGATCGGCCCTAAACTCGTAGAACGCTTTATGCGCGTACGTTATGTAAGTAAAGAAGACCAGCCCCAGCTTTACCAGATGGTGGAGGACCTGGCAGAGAAAGCGAAAATTCCCGTACCGAGAGTAGGGATTGCCCAGGTGAATATCCCCAATGCCTTTGCTTTCGGAAAAAGTTTAAATGACGGCAGGGTTTGCGTAACAGAAGGGATATTAAAGTTATTAAAACCGGATGAGCTTAAGGCGGTATTGGGCCATGAGATAAGCCACCTGAAAAACAGGGATGTTTTAACAATAACTTTGCTTTCGGTTATACCTATAGTCATGTACAGGATCGCGCTTCATACGTTGTTTTTTGGCCGCCGCCGCAGCTCAGGAGATAGAACTGCTTTAATCGGATTAGCCGCCTTCCTTTTTTATTTTATTACTAATCTTTTAGTGCTTTATGCCTCTCGCATAAGGGAATATTTTGCTGACCGGGGTTCGCTACTTTTAGGAAATTCCCCTTCCAGCCTCGCTTCTAGTTTTTATAAACTTGTCTACGGCTCTGCGCGCATGGATAAGGAATTATTAAAGGAAACCGAGGGCGTCAAGGTATTCTTTGTCAATGACCCTTCGCAGGCATTAAATGAAATCCGCGAACTTAAACAGCTGGATTTAGACCGAAGCGGTACAATTGATATAAATGAGCTGGAATTACTCAGAAGAAAGCAGGTTAATTTAAGCTTTGGCGACAGGATGCGGGAGTTATTAAGTACTCACCCGAACATGCTTAAACGCATAAAGCATCTTTCTGAATATAAGATTTAATTTTCAATTTTCTGCCATTTAGTTTACAAACTCCAACCTACTTTTTTAGGCATGCAAGCAGCTTTTTGATATCTTTTTTGGCAAATTCTAGCCATTCTTAATTGACATAACTTTAAATATACTATATAATTATAAGACTATGGAACTCGAAGAAATCATATCCCAGAGAAAAGAAAAACTCTTGTCCCTGAAGGAAAAAGGAATAGGCAAGCAGTTGCCTATTCCGGCAGGGCAGATTGAAATTAAAGAAGCACTCGATAAATTCCAAGAGGACAAAGAGGTGAGCCTTTGCGGCCGGATTATGGCAAAGCGTTCGCACGGAAAAGCCGTGTTTCTGGATTTAAAGGACGCAACAGCCAGGATTCAGCTTTATATTAAAGCTGATATCATCGGAGAAGATAAATTTAAGCTTTTAGAATATCTGGATATCGCTGATTTTATCAGTGTAAGAGGAAAGCTTTTTACTACACATACTAAAGAACCTACACTTAAAGTAGAAGAACTTTCTATTCTTAATAAAGCGCTTAGGCCCTTGCCGGAGAAGTGGCACGGGTTAAAGGATATCGAATTACGCTACCGTCAGCGTTATTTAGACCTGGTAGCCAACGAAGAGGTAAAAAAGGTATTTTTGACGCGCTCTCGGATTATCAAAGCTGTAAGGAATTTTTTAGATAATTACGGCTTTTTAGAGGTAGAGACGCCGATGATGCACCCTATTGCCGGGGGAGCCGCAGGCAGGCCATTTAAAACTCACCATAATGAATACGGCCTGGATCTTTATTTAAGGATTGCCCCGGAATTATATTTAAAGCGCCTTTTAGTAGGCGGGTTTGATAAAGTATACGAGTTAAACCGCAGTTTCCGTAACGAAGGCGTATCTACCAGGCATAACCCTGAATTCAGCATGCTTGAGATTTACTCTGCATACGCCAACTACGAAACTATGATGCAGCTTTGCCAGGAGCTGATTATTTCAGTTGCCAAAGAGATACTAGGCGATACTAAATTCACTTATCAAAATAAAGAAGTTGATTTAACCTTGCCCTGGCAGAAGCGTTCTTTTGCGGACCTGGTTAAGAAAGAGTTTGGCATTGAGCCGCAAGATGAGCCGGAAGTAATGCTTAAGAAATTGAAGGATAAGGGAAGGCCGGTAGAGAAAAAGAAGCTGAGCCGTTCTCAGATAGCCAAAATTATCGAGGAGATTCTTACCCAGGAGATGAGTGTTAAGCCTACATTTATTACTGATTATTTTACTGCTTTATGCCCGTTGGCTAAAACTAAGGAAGAAAATCCTTTATTATCCGAAAGATTTGAGCTCTTTATTGCCGGTATTGAAGTAGCAAATGCTTATTCCGAGTTAAACGATCCTTTAGAGCAGGCCAGGCGTTTTAAAGAGGAAATTAAGGATTCAGGAGAAGATGAAAAAAAGCAGTTTGATCAAGATTATGTTTTAGCCTTAGAGCACGGCATGCCTCCCGCCGGAGGTTTAGGCATAGGAATAGACAGATTAGTGATGTTATTTACCAATCAGGCCTCTATCAGGGATGTGATTTTGTTTCCTTTACTCAGGCCGCATTCGGAAACTGTTAAATGAGAGCGGAATTATTTATCAGCTGGCGCTACCTTGCTACTAAGAGAAAAGAAAAGTTTATTTCATTGATTAGTATTATTTCGGTTTTAGGCATTGCCATTGGAGTGATGGCTTTAATCGTAGTCATCGCAGTGATGACAGGCTTTGATAAAGACTTGCGCGATAAAATTGTAGGAAATTATTCACATATTACCGTCTCCAGCTTGCAGGGCATAGAAAAACAGGAGTATCTGGATTTATCCGCTAAAATAAAGGCTGTGGGAGCGGTAAAGAATTTCGCTCCTTATGTCCAGGGCCAGGTTTTAATTAAACATCAGGATAAACCTTTTGCCATAAATTTAAAAGGCATTGATCCTGAAAAGGAGGCCCGGGTTACCAAGTTAGAGAATTATCTGCTTGAAGGCAATATTTCTGATTTAGGCGGTGACCAGGTAATTATCGGTAAAGAACTGGCTTTGTATTTTGGTTTAATGCCGGGTTCTAAGTTCAGCGTTTATTCTGCAAAGGCTAAGGAATTTAAATTAGAAGTCGCAGGTATCTTTAGTTCCGGAATGTATGATTATGATTTAAATCTCATGTTTACGGATTTAGATACTGCTCAAAAAATTCTCAGCTTGGGTAGCCGGATCAGCGCGATAGCCGTAAAACTTGATAATCTATATTTAGCAGATAAAATAAAAGAAAAGCTGGATATTGCTTTGGGGCCCAGGTATACATTAAAAACCTGGATGGAGGCAAATCAGAATTTTTTTGCGGCGCTGCAATTAGAGAAATTAACCATGTTTATAATCCTGACGTTGGTAATTTTAGTAGCTTCATTTAATATCATCAGCACCCTTATCGTTATGGCAGTAACAAAAACCAAGGATATCGGCATCTTAAAGGCAGTAGGCATGAATTCCAAGCAAATCAGGAATATCTTTACTTATGAAGGGTTGATTTTAGGTTTTTTGGGCACTTTTTTCGGCACAGCCGGGGGTATACTGCTATGCATTTTGCTTAAAAAATATCAGTTTATTAAATTACCGCAGGATATATATTATATAGACAGGCTTCCCGTAGCTATAGCTTTGTGGCCGGATATAACCTTGATTATTTTAGCCGCTATGGTAATTACTCTGGTTTCTACGGTTTATCCTGCTCGTCGGGCTGCGCGCTTTGCGCCTGTTGAGGCGCTGCGCTACGAATAGGTTTTTGCTGTCAGCTGCTGGTAGCTGATAGCTCCTGCCTGCTTCGGGCAGAAAGTAATAACTAAATGATATTACAAGCACAAAACATACATAAGGTTTATAGTAGCGGTAATAAAAAAATTCATGTATTAAAAGGCATAGATTTTAATATTGATAAAGGAGAATTTTTTGCTATTGTCGGGCCTTCGGGAGCAGGTAAATCTACGCTTTTGCATATCCTGGGCGGTTTGGATAATCCTAGCGACGGAAAGGTCGCTATAGAAAACAGGGATATATACAAGTTAACTGATATTGACCTTTCGCGACTAAGAAACAGAAAAATCGGTTTTGTATTTCAATTTTATCACCTGCTTTCTGAGTTTACTGTTCTGGAAAATATTTTATTACCGGCTCTTATAGCAGATTCTTCGCCTGCGCTGATAAATAAAATAAGGGAATTTGCTTTAGAGCTGTTGGGAAGAGCGGGTTTAGAGAAGCGCACAAACCATTTTCCAAATCAACTCTCCGGAGGGGAAAGGCAGAGAGCAGCTATTGTGCGAGCCTTAATTAATAAACCTGATATGCTTCTTTGTGATGAACCTACAGGAAACCTGGATTCAGAGGCAGGTGAGGGAATAATATCGTTAATCAGAAAAATAAACAAAGAAGATAAAACTACAGTGATTTTAGTGACCCATAATTTAGAATTAGGCAAACAAGCGGATAAAGTTTATTATCTTAGAGGCGGAGTATTAGTCAATTGACAGCTATCAGCTGTCAGCTAGAAAAGCTGATGGCTGAGGATTGAAAATTCGGGCTCGGTAAATTTTTAACACGGAGGATATAAAAATGAAAGTTTACATCAATGGTAAATTTTATGATAAAAAAGATGCTAAGGTTTCGGTGTTTGACCACGGGCTTCTATACGGAGACGGCGTATTCGAGGGGATTCGTTCTTATAATCGTCTGGTATTTAAGCTTAAGGAGCACATTGAAAGGCTCTTTGAGTCCGCACATACCATAATGTTGGAAATCCCGATGACCAAAGAAAAAATGGTCCGGGCGGTGCTTTCTACGTTGAAAACCAATAAGCTCAAAGACGCCTACATCCGGTTGGTGGTAACCAGGGGAGAGGGTGACCTTGGGCTTGACCCGCGTAAGTGCCTGGGGCATGCAAACGTGATTATTATCGCAGATAGAATAGCTTTATATCCCGATAAATTCTATAAAGAGGGTTTGAAGATTATTACTGTGCCTACGATCAGGAATTTACCTGAGGCGCTTAATCCTCAGATAAAATCCCTGAATTATTTAAATAACATTTTAGCTAAAATCGAAGCGATAAACGCCGGCAGCGAAGAGGCGATAATGCTGGATTCGCTGGGTTATATCGCCGAGTGCACCGGAGACAATATTTTTATCGTTAAACGCAACCATCTCTATACCCCTCCGCAATGCATGGGTACTTTAAGAGGAATTACCCGCGATACGGTTTTAGATATTGCCAGAAAAAACAGGATTCCTGCGCATGAGCATGTGCTTACGCGGCATGAGTTGTTTATTTCCGATGAATGTTTTTTAACCGGAACCGCTGCAGAAATTATCCCGGTAGTAAAGGTTGACGGGCGGAGAATCGGCAGCGGCAAGCCCGGTGCGCTTACTTTGAAACTGTTGAAGGAATTTAAGAAACTGACTAAGAAAGAAGGAGTTAAATACTAATGACAAATGACAAAATTCAAATGACAAAATAAATTTAAAACTCAAATGACAAAACTCCGGTTTTGTTATTTGGTATTTTACATTTGTCATTTGTGCTTTGGTATTTGTCATTATCAAAAAAGAGGTTTGTTATGTTGTGTGATCTTTGCGGCAAAAACCCGGCAACCGTGCATTTTACTGAAATTATCGATAACCAGATGCAGGAGCTTCATCTCTGCGAGGATTGCGCAAAGCAGAAAAGCGTACAGATGGAGCAGCAGTTTGGCTTGAGTGATTTATTAGCCGGGTTGGTTGATATTGATAAACCGACAAAGGAGGCAGAAGCTCTTTCCCAGGTCAAATGTGAAAATTGCGGTTTAACTTATGCTGATTTTAAGAAAATAGGCAGGCTTGGCTGCAGCGAGTGTTATGCAGTGTTTAAAAAATACTTAAGCCCTTTGTTAAAAAAGATTCACGGTGCATGCCACCATGTAGGAAAGACGCCGGCAAAAGTCACTAAGGTTCTAAAAACCAAGATAGACTTATCGACTTTGCGTTATCAGCTCCAGAAAGCAATCGAAGATGAAGCCTTTGAAGAGGCAGCTAAGATTCGCGACCAGATAAAAGAGCTGGAGAAAAAAGGGCAAAAACCTTCAAAGAAGGAATAGTATATATGAACCTCAATGATTTAATAAACCATACCAGCGAGTGGCTTAAGGGCACCGGCCCTAATTCCGATATCGTTATCTCCAGCCGTATCCGCCTGGCCAGGAATTTGCAAAAAATCCCTTTTCCGCATTGCGCAAATAAAAAACATACCGAGAAGGTTTTAAAGAATATGGAGGCAGCGATGTCGAGCATTGATTATTTAAAGTCAGCCGCGCTCTTTAAACTAGCGGATTTAGAGAGTGTAGACAAACAGTTTTTAATTGAACGCCACCTTATGTCTTTAGAACTTGCGCAGAAGGCGAACAGCAAGGCAATAATATTTGATAACGAAGAAATAATCGCAATAATGATTAACGAGGAAGATCATATCAGGATGCAGGTTATGCAGTCGGGTTTTAATCTCCTGGAGGCCTGGGGTATTATCAGCAAGATTGACGACGCGCTGGCAAAATTATTGCCTTTTGCTTTTTCAGCGGATTTGGGCTATCTTACAGCCTGCCCTACCAATGTAGGCACAGGGATGCGCGGTTCGGTGATGTTGCATTTGCCGGCACTGGTAATGTCGCGCCAAATAAATCGGGTTCTGGCTGCTATTGCAAAATTGAGTTTTAATGCCCGGGGGCTATATGGTGAAGGTACGCAAGCTACGGGTAATTTTTTTCAGATTTCTAATCAGTTATCCCTAGGCCGCCGCGAGGAGGAAATTATCGATAATATAAACGGTTTGATCCGGCAGATAATCGACCAGGAGAGCCAGGCGCGGGAAGTATTAATTTCCCGGGAAAAGGCATTTTTAGAAGACAGGGTCAATCGCAGTTTCGGTATTCTTAAGAGCGCGTATATTATTTCAAGCCAGGAGACTACAGAGCTGCTTTCAATGGTAAGGCTTGGTTGTGATCTGGGCATGATTAAAGACATAGACCGCAGGGCAGTTAATGAGTTATTTATTTTAATTCAGCCGGCGCATCTTCAAAAAATAGAGAATAAGAAGTTAAGCAGCCAGGAAAGAGATTTAAAACGCGCTGAATTAATCAGGGATAGGTTAAAGATATAATAATATTCTTACGGGAGGAAGTATGTTTAATCGCTTTACGGAAAGAGCAAGAAAAGTCATTATCCTTGCTAAGGAGGAAGCAAGGCGTTTTAATCACGACTATATCGGTACCGAACATATATTGTTAGGCTTAGTGCGCGAAGGCGAAGGTGTAGCGGCAACTGTTTTACAGAAGATGGATGTTTCGCTGGAAAAAATACGCCTGGAAGTAGAGAAATTAGTCCAACCCGGGCCTGCAACCCAGATCATCGGGGATATTCCTTTTACTCCCCGGGCAAAAAAGGCTCTGGAATTATCTGCTGAGGAAGCCAGGTCGTTGGGGCATAATTATATCGGAACAGAGCACCTGCTATTGGGTCTTATCCGCGAAGGTGAAGGCATAGCCTCGCAGGTTCTTTTAAATCTTGGATTAGATTTGAACAGTGTTAGAAATTCTGTAATGGAGCTTTTAAGTTCGGCATTGCCCAGTTTTGGCGCGCAACCTGCTAAAACCAAGACTCCGGCACTCGATGCCTTTGGGAGAGACCTTACTATATTGGCCAAGGAAAATAAACTTGACCCGGTTATCGACCGGCGTAATGAAATTGACCGGGTGACTCAGATTTTAAGTCGGCGCACAAAGAATAATCCGGTTTTACTCGGAGAGGCTGGTGTGGGTAAAACCGCAATCGTTGAGGGCCTTGCCCAGGCAATAGTCAGCGGCAACGTCCCGGAAGTATTAAGGCATAAAAGGATTGTCGTGCTGGATTTAGCCTTGATGGTAGCCGGGACTAAATACCGCGGACAATTTGAAGAGCGGATCAAGGCCGTAGTTGAGGAGATAAAGCGCTCCCAAGACATAATTATATTTATTGACGAATTGCATACTTTGGTAGGTGCGGGTGCTGCAGAAGGCGCAATTGATGCTTCTAATATTTTAAAACCTTCTCTATCCAGAGGCGAGATCCAATGCATCGGGGCAACTACAATGGATGAATACAGGAAATATATTGAAAAGGATGCGGCATTGGAACGCAGGTTCCAGGCTATAATGGTAGAACCGCCGTCGGTAAGCCAGACTGTTGAAATACTAAAAGGCTTAAGGGATAGGTATGAAGCGCACCACAGGGTTACTTTTAAAGACGAGGCTCTGGAGGCAGCGGCAAAATTATCCGACCGCTATATTTCCGGAAGATTCCTGCCTGATAAGGCGATTGACCTTATTGATGAGACCGGTTCACGCGCAAGGCTCAATGTTTTGATTGTCCCCCCCCAAATTAAAGAATTGGAAGAAAAAGTAGAGGGCTTAAGAAAAGAAAAAGAGGCTTTTATCAAATCCCAGGATTTTGAAAAGGCCGCTTCTTTAAGGGACCTGGAAAGGAATGCACGTCAGGAGTTAGAAAAACTTAATAAAGAATGGACTATGTCCAAAGACAAGATGCGGCCTGAAGTTACTGCTGAAGATATTGCAAAGATAGTTTGCCAGTGGACCGGAATTCCGATATTCCGGCTCGAAGAAAAAGAAAGCGAGAAACTATTAAAGATAGAAGAAGAGTTACATAAGCGCGTAGTCGGCCAGGATGAGGCCATTAATACCATTGCCCACGCAGTCAGAAGGTCGCGGGCCGGGATAAAAGACCCTAGGCGTCCGATAGGATCATTTATATTCTTAGGCCCTACAGGGGTGGGGAAAACTCTTCTTGCCAGGGCATTGGCTGAATTTATGTTCGGTGATGAAGATGCGCTTTTACAGTTAGATATGTCCGAATATATGGAAAAATTTAATGTTTCGCGGCTGATCGGCGCCCCCCCCGGATACGTAGGTTATGAAGAAGGCGGCCAGTTAACCGAAAAAGTCAGGCGTAGGCCTTATTCAGTCATATTATTAGATGAGATTGAAAAAGCACATCCGGATGTTTTTAACCTGCTTTTGCAGGTCTTTGAGGAGGGTCGCCTTACTGATAGTTTTGGCAGGAAGGTAGATTTCCGTAATACTATCATGATAATGACTTCTAATGTGGGTGCAGAATTAATCCGCAAAACCGGCTCATTGGGTTTTAAGAGCCAAAAAGAAGAGGTTACTTATCAGGGGATGAAAGAAAAATTGCTTGAAGAAGTCAAGCGTACTTTTAAACCCGAATTTTTAAACCGCATTGATGATACTATAGTTTTTAAACCTTTGGCCAAAGAGGACCTACAGCGTATCGTAGAGATTGAAATCGGATTTGTAGCCGAGAGAATAAAGGAGCAGAATATAACGATAACAGAGGTAACCCAGGAGGCAAAAGATTTTCTCATTGAAAAAGGCTTTGATCCGATTTTCGGCGCCAGGCCTTTGAAGCGCACTATTCAAAGGTACCTCGAGGATCCTTTGGCTTCCGAAATTATATCCAAAAAAATTAAAGAAAATTCCAGAGTAAAAATAGTACGTAAAAACGAGGAATTAAATTTTGAGCTATGAGGCAGACACTCTTTACCTTAGGTCGTAAGATTATCTCCTTTTTATATTTTGCCGGGGGATTGGCTAATTTAGCGGGCCAGACTATTTATTATTCATTTGTCCCACCCTTTAAAAAAGATCGTTTTTTAGAACAGGCGAAAAAGGCCGGTTACGACAGTTTCCCTATTGTTTCTTTAATCTCTTTATTCATCGGATTTATTTTTGCTCTTCAGACCGCATATTTTATGCAACGCATCGGTTCTGAAATTTATATTGCCAGCATGGTCGCCCTTTCTTTAGTCAGAGAGTTGGGCCCGGTGATTACTGCGTTGATAGTAGCTGGAAGGGTGGGTGCTTCTATTACCGCGGAATTAGGTTCTATGCAGGTAACCGAGCAGATAGATGCCTTAGAATCATTGGCCTGTAATCCCATAAAATACCTGGTTGTCCCTCGGTTTTTGGCTTTGAGCATCATGCTGCCATTATTGACCATCTATGCGGATATGATCGGGATATTCGGAAGTTACTTAATTTGTGTTCTTAAAATAGGTATATCTTCCAGTATGTATATGCGGGTGACCTTTGACTCTTTACTTTATAAAGACGTATTTACCGGATTACTTAAAACTATATTTTTCGGTATGATTATTGCTTTTGTCAGCTGCTATGAGGCTTTTAACGTCCAGGGGGGTGCTGAGGGCGTGGGCAGGGCGACTACGCGTTCAGTGGTTTCTTCTTTTGTGCTGATTATCATTGCTGATTGTTTCTTTACCGCCTTGTTTTATTTTATATTTCCTTAAATGAAGATATAGGCGCTATGGATATTGTTTAATTCCTCGCGGCTGATTAACAATATAAGCTGTTCGGGATAAATTCGCGCAAATAACTTATGTCGGCTATCGCCCCCATAAGTTATGCGTTCATTTAAAATGATAGAAATAGAAGGAATACATAAATTTTTCGGTAATAAAAAAGTCTTAGACGGCTTAAGCCTTAAGGTTGAAAAGGGGACTACCTGCGTAATTATCGGCCGCTCCGGATGCGGGAAGTCCGTGCTTTTAAAGCACATCGACGGGATATTAAGGCCGGACGAGGGAAGGGTAAAAGTCGATGGCCGAGATGTCAGCGAGTTAAAGGGCAAAGATATGGACGCATTGCGTTTGAAGATCAGTATGGTTTTCCAAGGCGGAGCACTTTTTGATTCTATGACCGTCGGAGAGAATGTCGGCTTCGGACTCATAGAGCATACAGAAATCAGCCAAAAGGATTTATTGCGGAGTGTTGAGGAATCATTAAGCCTGGTGGATCTGCATGGTATTGCCCACCTTATGCCTTCGGAATTAAGCGGCGGGATGAAGAAAAGGGTGGCACTGGCTCGGGCAATCTGTATTAGGCCGGAAATTATACTTTATGACGAGCCGACAACAGGGGTTGACCCGATTACCTCTGACAGTATTAATAAATTGATCAGGAGCCTACATGATAAATTGAAAGTCACTTCGATTGTAGTGACTCACGATATGAAGAGCGCCTATTGCGTAGCGGATAAAATCGCTATGCTCTACAAAGGAAAAATCATTGCCGAGGGTCTGCCGGATGAGATTCAAAACAGCCAGCATCCGATAGTGCACCAGTTTGTAAACGGCCTGGCTAAGGGCCCAATTACCGAAAGCATAACATAGTTTCAGATTATTGAATATTAAAAAATTGTAAGGCAAAGAAGTTAGGTGAACCCAAAACCTAAACGACAAATAACAAAAAACTTTTACCATTTGTACTTTGTCATTTGTCATTAAATTATGGAGGTTATAAATGTTATTCGGCAGAACAAAATTAGAGTTAAAGTTGGGATTTTTCGTTTTTATAGGATTAGTTATTTTAGCCATATTTGTGCTTTCGATTGGAAGTGTGCAAACCTGGGCTTCGGGTTACCGGGTTAATTTCGTTTTTAACTTTGCTAACGGGATAAAAATCGGAGCACCGGTAAGATTCGCTGGAATAGATTGCGGAGAAGTAAGGTCAATAAACTTTTCTTTCGATAACAAAGAACAGGAGACTAAGGTTAATGTAATCTGCTGGGTAAAGAAAGAGATAAAGATTCCTATAGATTCCACTATCTGGATAAATACTTTAGGCCTTTTAGGAGAGAAGTATGTTGAAATTATGCCCGGAGAAAATTATAAAAGTGTTTTAGGGGAAAATCAGTCGTTGGCAGGCGTTGATCCTTTGCCTATGCATGAATTAGTTAGGTCAGGTAAGGATATTATTGATAATCTGGACGCTAGCATTAAGAAGATAATAGCCGGCGAGGGCACGGTGGGAAAGCTTCTTTATGAGGAGAGGATATACAACGAGCTTGAAGAGATGATAATTGATTTGAAGAAAAATCCCTGGAAATTATTCTGGAAACAGAAGGAGAAGAAATAATATAAGGGTCACAAGCCCACAAAGACACAAGGACACAAGAAATGGTAAAGACAAAAACAGTATTTACATGCCAGAATTGCGGGTATCAGTCGCCTAAATGGCTGGGTAGGTGCCCGGATTGCAATCAATGGAATTCTTTTGTTGAGGAGGATTATTCTCCTGTCGCTGTAAAATCAAAAGAGAGGAGTGCGTTATATAAAGATGAGCCGATATTATTAAAAGACGTCCAGATTAAGGAAACTGACCGCTTGAAGACTAACATTTCGGAATTAGACCGTGTATTAGGCGGAGGAGTGGTTGTAGGTTCAGTAGTATTAATCGGAGGAGATCCCGGTATCGGCAAATCAACTATATCGCTGCAGGTATCAAATCAGTTAGTAAAGCAAGGGCATACTGTTTTGTACGTCAGCGGCGAAGAGTCGGTAGCCCAGACAAAGTTGAGAGCCAGGCGCCTGGATGCTTCAGGAGACGGCCGCTTATATATCGTAAATCAAACAGACCTCTCCTTAGTAACTGAACATATAAGAAAGATTAATCCCGAAGTGGTATTTATTGATTCAGTGCAGGTTATATTTCAACCCGAGATTAGTTCATCACCCGGCAGTGTCAGCCAGGTAAGAGAATGCGCTAGCATGCTTACGCAACTGGCTAAGACAACCGGAACTTCTATTTTTATTATCGGCCATGTTACCAAGCAGGGCACCCTTGCCGGCCCGAGGGTTTTAGAGCATATTGTAGATACTGTACTTTATTTTGAAGGAGACAGGTTTTCAATATACAGGATTTTAAGGGCGGTAAAAAATAGGTTCGGCTCAACTAATGAAATCGGGGTTTTTGAAATGAGCACCAGCGGTTTACAGGAAGTGAAAAACCCTTCTCAGATTTTCTTGTCAGAGCGGCCAAAAGAAGTGAGCGGCTCGGTTGTGGTTTCGGTTTTAGAGGGCAGCCGTCCCCTTTTAGTTGAAGTCCAGTCTTTAGTCAGTAAGTCCAGTTTTGGTTATGCCAGGCGCAGGGCCGAGGGTTTTGATTACAATAGATTAGGCCTCTTAGTTGCGGTGTTAGAGAAAAGAATAGGCCTGGCGCTTGAAGCAGAGGATATATTTGTCAATGTTGCCGGTGGTATAAAAATAGAAGACCCTGCTGCAGATTTAGGTGTTGCTTTGGCTGTGGCTTCAGCTTTTCGCGATCAGCTGATATTGGCAGATACTGTATTTTTAGGAGAAGTGGGTTTAGCAGGAGAGGTTAGAAGTATATCCCAGGCGGCTTTACGCATAAATGAAGCAGCAAAATTAGGTTTCAGGCGCTGCCTGCTTCCGCGTAATAACTATAAAAATTTAGAACACTCCTTTGCCGGAGGAAGGAGTGATAAATCCAAAAAAAAAGAAAATATAGAATTAATACCGGTTTCGTCCTTAAAAGAGGCCTTGAGTATTGCGACGAAGTGAATTTATAATTCATAATCGTTTTTATAATTAGGGGAGGGAATAATGACATTAATTGCAGTGCGCATTCTTTTTGTGGTTGCGGGTGCACTTATCGGTTACCAGGCTTTATCTGTTACTGGAGGATCGGTTGTTTTGGGTATAGCAATCGGTGGATTGGCAGGCCTGGGTTTTATTTTAATCGAAAGCGGAATACGCCGTGTTTCTACAAAAGGATTATCCAGTGCAGTTTTTGGCCTTATATTAGGTTTAATCATGGCTAAATTGGTAAGTGACGCCTTTACCTTGATTCCTATGCATCCGGATACGCTTTCGACCATCCGGGTTTCTATGACCTTGGTCTTTTGTTATTTAGGCATGGCTATGGGTATACGCGGCAAGGAAGAATTCAACATCATTGTGCCTTATGTAAGATTAAGGCAGCAGGATCAGGCAGAAGAAGTAACGCTGCTTGACACAAGCGCAATTATTGACGGAAGGATACTGGATATTTCCAAGACCAGGTTTTTAGAAAGAAAACTGGTTATTCCCCGTTTTGTCCTCCGAGAGCTTCAACAGATCGCGGATTCTACGGATGCCATAAAACGCCAGAGAGGGCGCAGGGGATTAGAGATACTTAACATGCTCAAAAAAGAAACAAATATAGATTTAAGCCTTCACGAAGAGGATTTACCCGATATTCCAGAAGTTGATATGAAGTTGGTCAAACTGGCTAAGGTTTTAAATGCTAAGGTGTTGACTGTAGATTTTAATTTAAACCGTATCGCCAGCCTCCACGGCGTAAAGGTATTAAACATCAATGAACTGGCTAATGCTCTAAAACCGGTTGTCTTTCCGGGCGAAGAAATGTTTATCAAATTGATCAAGGAGGGCAAGGAGTATAACCAGGCAGTAGGGTATCTGGATGATGGCACCATGGTAGTAGTTGAGGAGGCGCGTAAGCAGATCGGCCATGAGGTAAAGGTTATAGTGACTTCGGTTCTGCAGACTCAAGCCGGCAGAATGATATTTACCAAGCTGGGCAAATAACAGGACTTTTTTAAAGATGCTCGTTACAGCGATTATTCTCGCAGCCGGGAAGGGCAAGAGGCTTACCCATAGGACCCCCAAGCCGCTCATACGAATCAAATCCAAGCCTTTAATAATCTACTCTCTGGAAGCAATCAGCAGGAATAAATTTATAAAAAATATTATCATAGTCGTAAATAAATATAACAAAAAAAGAATTTCTACAGTTATAAGGCAGTATAAAATTCAGAAAATAAAAAGGATTGTCCTGGGCGGTGAGCGTCGACAGGATTCAGCTTATAATGCGCTAAAAGTCATAGATAGAGATACTCAATTAATATTAATTCATGATGCTGCCAGGCCGTTTATTGAAAAAAAATTACTGGTTTCGGTAATCAAAGAGGCGCAAAGATACGGCGCGGCGGTTTTAGGGGTGCCGGTAAAGGTTACGATAAAACGAGTCACAAGGTCACAAGGTCACAAGGCCGCAAGCAGAATCGTAGTAGAAAAAACGTTGGATAGGAGCAGGCTTTGGGAAATTCAGACCCCTCAGGTTTTTAGAAAAGAGTTAATCCTTCGGGCTTATAATAAATTCAAACGCTTAAACGTGACTGACGACGCCTCCTTAGTTGAAAAATTAGGCTCAAAGGTAGTTTTGGTTGAGGGTTCCTCGCTAAATATTAAAATAACTGCCAAGCAGGATTTAATAATCGCCAAAGCAATTTTAAATACACGAGCCTGCGAAAGAGGTGCGGGTTATTGATTATGGCATTCCGTATAGGTATTGGTTATGATATCCATCGGCTCACAGAAGGCCGCAAGCTATTTATCGGCGGGGTGGAAATTTATCATCACAAGGGGCTCTTGGGCCATTCTGATGGCGATGTGCTGTTACATGCTATTTGTGACGCGTTGCTGGGGGCAAGCGGTGAGGTCGATATAGGAGAGCTTTTTCCTGATAGTGACCCGAAATTTAAGGGTATCTCTAGCAGGGAATTGCTAGAAAGCGTGGTTAAAATGGTAATAGATAAGAACTTTACTATTAATAACCTAGACGCGGTGGTCATCGTAGAAGAGCCTAAATTGACTTCCTTTAAAGAAAAAATGCGGCAGGAAATTGCCCGTCTTCTTCAGGTAGACCAGGGGCAGGTAAGCATAAAAGCAAAGACAAACGAGGGAATAGGTAAAGTCGGCCAAAAGGAGGCGATTGCTGCTTACGCCGTTGTTTCCTTAGCCACTAAGGAGAATAAATGATGATTTTTTTAAAAATTATCGGGATACTTTTTGCATTGATCATAGTGAAGATTATTTTTATTGCGGTATTTTTCCATAAAGAGGTCCAGGCTGCGCGCGCTAAGGATCCGGCAGCCAAAGGATTTTTTGAAATAATTCTGCTTTATCAGGGATTGCATGCTTTAATCTACCATCGTATTGCGCACTTTTTTTATAAAATACATTTTAATTTCTTTGCGCGCCTGATCAGCCAGTTTTCCAGGTTTATCACCGGAATAGAAATACATCCCGGAGCAAAAATCGGCGAAGGTTTTTTTATTGATCACGGAATGGGGGTAGTTATCGGGGAGACCGCGATAATCGGAAATAATGTATTATTATATCAGGGAGTGACCTTGGGGGGCACAGGCATAGAAAAAGGAAAACGCCATCCTACCATCGGAAATAATGTAGTCATTGGCGCCGGGGCTAAGGTATTGGGCAATATTACCGTAGGGGATAATTCTTATGTAGGCGCGAATGCAGTTGTAATCAAGGATGTCCCGGCAAACTCTACCGTTGTAGGAGTTCCGGGGAGAATTACTAAGCAGGAAGGCAAAAAAATAGATATCAGCCTGGATCATATCCACGTACTTGACCCGATTATGCAGAATATAGAGGAATTAGAAGAGAGAATTAAAAATATGGAAAAAAGTAATTAAATATGCCTATTTCAATTTACAGTTCCCTTCAAAAAAGAAAAATACAGCTCTATGAGCCGTTGGTGCATCCGGAAGTAAAGATTTATGTCTGTGGGCCTACGGTTTACGATGAGCCGCATATAGGGCATGCCCGCAGCGCTTACATTTTTGACCTTTTAAGAAGATATTTAAAATATAGGGGCTATAGAGTTAAATTTGTCAGAAATATCACCGATGTGGACGATAAAATTATCGAAAAGGCGCGAAAAGAATTGGGCAGTGAGGATATAAACAGCGCAATAAAAAAGGTCTCGGCAAAGTACCTGGATTTATACCACCAGGCCCTGGCAAAGATAGGTATAAGCAACTCTAGCGATGATCCTGATATTATTGAGCCTAAGGCCAGTGAATACATTGATAAAATGGTAAGTTTTATTGAAGAGCTTATTGGCAGAGGAGTTGCTTATGAATCTTCGGGCGATGTTTATTTTGATATTAAGAAAGCGCCTGCTTACGGGAAATTATCCAATCAATCCTTAGATCATTTAGAGGCCGGAGCAAGAATTTCTCCCGGTGAAAACAAAAACAACCCTTTAGATTTTGCTTTATGGAAAAAAGCAAAAGATGACGAGCCGTCCTGGCCCAGTCCCTGGAGTCAGGGTCGGCCCGGATGGCATATCGAATGCTCAGTGATGAGTACTGATATTTTGGGCGATAGGTTTGATATCCATGGCGGAGGCATTGATCTTATTTTTCCGCACCACGAAAACGAAATCGCCCAGGCTGAAGGCCTGGATAAAGGATTTGCCAATATTTGGATGCACCATGGCCTATTATCCATAAACGGGCAGAAAATGGCAAAATCCCTGGGAAATTTCGTAACCGTCGGAGAATTTCTCTACAAATATAAAAATGCGGATTTGCTAAAGCTGATTTTTTTATCAGGGCATTATTCTCAGCCTTTAGACTTTACGGACGAAAAAATCGAAGAGGCGAAAAAAGCCTATGAGCGCATAGATATTCTTATGCATAAATTTAATGATGTCTTCTCCAGTCCTAAAGCGCCGCCTGTTAATTCAGAAGACGCACTTTTCATAAAACCATTTAAAGAGCAGTTTATTAAATATATGAATGATGATCTTAATACTCCGAGAGCTTTAGCGGTCTTATTTGAAATGATAAATGCCTGCAATAAATTTTTTGAGAGCGAAGAAGAAACTAAGCTTTCCAAATTGTATTTTGCCAGAGAAGCAATAAAAGAGATAACCGCTATCTTTGGGTTAGGTTTTTTAAAAAAGGAAGATTCCAAAGACGGCATTCCTGATAAGGAAGTGGAGCGTTTAATAAAAGTGCGCGCGGCCTATAAAAGCCAAAAAAGATATTTTGCCGCCGATGAAATCCGGAAAGACTTAGAAAAAAAGGGGATTATTTTAGAAGATACAAAAGAAGGCAAAACCACCTGGCGAAAGAAATTATAATGAAAGGTACGTTTATTACCTTTGAAGGTTCTGAGGGCTGCGGCAAGAGTACCCACTCGGCGCTTCTTTTTAATTATTTAAAAAATAAAGGATTCAGGGTCACTTATATCCGTGAGCCGGGAGGGACCTTGGTGAGTGAAAAAATCCGCAGGATTTTACTCGACCCTAAAAATAAATCAATGTCTGCTGAATGCGAAACACTTCTTTATATGTCGGCGCGCGCGCAAATAGTCCGTGAGATAATCTCGCCGGCTTTAAGTAAGGGCATGATTGTTATCAGCGACAGGTTTTTAGATTCTACTGTTGTTTATCAGGGTTACGGCTTGGGAGTTGATATTCAAACAATAAAAAATATCGGCAGGTTCGCAACCTCCGGTATAAAGCCGGATCTAACCTTATTTCTGGATTTACCTACCAGAGAAGGATTAAGAAAATGCGGCCGGATAAAAGACCGTATTGAATTAAGGTCATTGAATTATCACCAGCGTGTCAGGTGCGGTTACCTGGAATTAGCCCGCCTTCATCCGAAAAGAATTAAAGTTGTGGAAGTGCATCATAGCAAAGCTATAACCCAGGATAAAATCAGAAAATTAGTATTAGAATTAATTGCATAATTTAATACTAAAAATTTAATGCTATGGCATTCAAAGATATAAGAGGCCAGGATTTAGCTATTAAGTTGCTTACCGGCTATATGAAGCAGGGTAAGCTTACCGGTAGTTATCTTTTTATTGGCCCTGAAGGCATAGGTAAAAAGATAACCGCCCTTACCGTTGCTAAAGCTTTAAATTGCCAGGTTAATAAATTTGATTCCTGTGATAAGTGCGCTTCCTGTTTAAAAATAGACAAAAACGGACATCCGGACGTGCATTTAATCGAAAGCCAGGCAAGCGAAGCTATAAAAATAGAATATGTGCGCCAGATGCGCAATGCTGTAAATCTTAAACCTTATGAGGCAAAAAAGAAGGTTTTCATTATTGATGACGCCCATAACCTCACGCAGGAAGCTGCCAATTCGCTTTTAAAAGTGCTTGAAGAACCGGGGCCAAATAATGTTATTATATTGGTCACTGCGGTTCCGTCGTTATTGCCTAAAACAGCAATCTCGCGCTGTAAGCTTATTAAATTCTCTGCATTAGGAAGAGTTGAGCTTGAAAATTTTTTAAAAGATGATTTTTCGCTGCCTAAAGATAAAGCTCATTTTCTGGCGTATTACTCACAAGGCAGGATAGGTTCAGCTTTGGCTTTAAAAGATAGCACTCTTCTTAAAGATAAAAACAGGGTAATTGATGAGTTTATTTTTCAAAGACAATCTACAGGGGCAGCAAATTTTCTATCTGAACCGAATAAGGCGATGAGTATGGAAACTCGCAACAGGGTAAATTTACGTAATCAGTTAAATATCCTGGCTTCCTGGTTCAGGGACATTTATTTTATCAAAATAGGGCTACCGCATTCCGAGCTCATTAATTATGATTGCCGGGAGAAGCTTTTAAAGGAGATGGCTAAATATAGTTTCTTTGAGCTGGATGAAATATTAAAATTTATCTCTGATTCCTTATCGTACATAGAGCAAAATGTAAACGTAAAATTGCTAGTTTCAAATTTAAAGTCAGAATTATGGAAGAAAGGATTTTAGTCAGGCTAAGAGACTTGGGGCAGACTTATTTTTATTCGGCCTCAAATTTAAATTTAAAAGAAGGAAGCTACGTGATCGTCGAACACGATCGGGGCTTAGATTACGGTAAGATAATTTCTCCTCAGGAAGCCACGTTTGACAATAAGACGAAAGAGCAATTGAAAAAAATCATCCGTCCGGCGACGGAAAACGACTTAAAGCAGATTCGGGACAATAGGACCAAGGCAAAAGAAGCGTTTAATACCTGCCTTAACAAAATTAAAGAACATAATTTAGAAATGAAACTAATCAAGGCAGAGTATTCTTTTGACCGCACAAAAATTATATTTTATTTTACTGCCGCAGGGCGGGTAGATTTCAGAAACCTGGTTAAAGACCTGGCAAAAATTTTCAGGGTGAGGATTGAATTAAGGCAGATTGGCGTCAGAGACGAAGCCCGGCTCTTCGGTGGTTTTGGCCATTGCGGTAGGGAATTATGCTGTAAGAGATTCTTAAAAGATTTTGAGCCGGTTACCATGAAGATGGCTAAAGATGAGGGCCTGCCTCTCAATCCTCCTAAAATATCCGGACTCTGCGGTAGACTGATGTGCTGCCTTGATTTTGAATATGAAATTTATAAGGCTCTTTCCAAGGGCCTGCCTAAAGAAGGGGAAAGGGTCCATACTAAGGAAGGAAAGGCAAGGGTAATAAGCGTTAATGTCTTCCAGCGCCAGGCAACAGTAGAATTGGAGGACGGAACACAGCTAAAATTGACTTATAAATAAAAAATGGCTAAAAAATTTTACCTTACTACGCCTTTATATTACGTAAATGCCTCACCGCATATAGGGCATTCTTATACTACTATTGCCGCTGATTGCCTTGCGCGGTATATGCGCCCGAGAATCGGTAAGGAGAATGTCTGGCTGCTTACCGGGACTGATGAACACGGCCAGAAGATTCAGCGCGCAGCCGAAAAGGAAGGTTTAGGCGCGCAAGAATTCGCCGATAAAACGGTTGTTAGATTCAAAAGCCTCTGGCAGGAATTAGATATTTCTTATGATGATTTTATCCGCACAACCGAACCGCGGCACACTAATACCGTGGAGAAGGTCTTGGATATACTGCACGAAAAGGGCGATATTTATGAGGCTAAATATCAAGGCTGGTATTGCGTTCCCTGCGAGACTTTTTGGACTGATTCGCAGGTAAGCGAAAAAAAATGCCCGGATTGCTTAAGGCCATTGGAGAAAATCAGCGAGGCAAATTATTTTTTCAAGCTTTCCAAATATCAGGATCGGTTAATAAGACATATTAAGGCAAATCCGGATTTTATAAAACCGGTAATACGTTATAACGAGGTATTAAGCTTTCTGGAATTAAATAAATTAACTGATCTTTGTATCTCAAGGCCAAAAGAGCGCCTGGAATGGGGGATAGAGCTTCCTTTTAGTCCAGGACATGTTACTTATGTTTGGTTTGACGCACTCATAAACTACATCAGTGCAGTGGGTGAGTTTGACAATCAGGGTAATTATCATTCTAAATGGTGGCCTGCTGATTTACACCTGATTGGTAAGGATATCTTAAGGCAGCATGCCATATACTGGCCGATTATGCTTTTTGCCCTTGATATCGAGCCGCCAAAAACAATATTTGCCCACGGCTGGTGGCTGATTAATGAAAGTAAGATGTCTAAATCCACAGGAAATGTTGTCTCTCCGCTGGAAATATCAAAGAAATTCGGAGTAGAAACCTACAGGTATTTTTTATTGCGAGACGTTGCTTTCGGCCAGGATGGTAATTTTTCCGAGGAGGCGATCATAAAAAGATTCAACAGCGACTTGGCGAATGATCTGGGTAATCTTATTTATCGTACGCTGACAATGGCTGAAAAATATTTCCAGGGAAATATTCCTGCAGCAAAACAAACGCTTGAGACTCCCCAGGCAAAAAATATTGAAGAGAAAATAAAATCTTTAGATGCGCGAGTCTTTGATGCTTTAGGCGCGGAGAGTGCGGTTAATTTTAGCCAGGCATTGGAAGCTATCTGGGAATTAATTAATATAGCTAATAAATTCATCGAAGATACAAAGCCGTGGAATTTGGCCAAAGAGAAGAAAACAGAAGAGCTGGGAGATTTTATCTTATTATTAATTAATACCATAAAAGAAGTTAGCGGCCAACTTCTGCCTTTTATGCCTAAAACAGCCGAAGCAATTAAAGCACAGATCAGAGGCGACAAAGTTAAAAAAGGCAAACCCTTATTCCCCCGTATTGACATCCAAAATTCTAACCTTTAAATTTCATTATGGAAAACTTCCCGCACACTCGTTTAGCTGATACTCATTGTCATTTAGATTTCCCTGATTTTGACAGAGATAGAGAAGAAGTGGTTCAGCGCTGCCAGACTGAGGGCATAGATTTTGTTATAAATGTCGGCTCCAGCCTTAAAGGCTGCCGTGATTCCGTAGAATTAGCGGGAAAATACGCTTTTATCTATGCCAGCGTAGGTATTCATCCTCACGAAGCAGACAATTTTAATCAGGAAATTAAGACTGAAGTGAAGCGGTTGGCGGGAGCAGATAAGGTCGTGGCTATAGGAGAAACCGGTCTGGATTATTACCGAAATCTCTCACGGCCAGAAAACCAGAAGGCTTTATTTATTTCTATGATTAGTTTAGCAAAAGAATTGGACTTGCCCTTAATTATCCATAACCGACAGGCCCAGGATGACACATTAAAACTTTTAAAAGATTCAATGCCGGTAAAAGCAGTGGTGCATTGTTTTTCCGGAGACGAGCAGTTCTTAAAAGATTGCCTGGATTTAGGCTTTTTTATTTCTTTTACCTGTAACTTAACTTATAAAAAAGCACAAAATTTAAAGAATCTAGCTAAAATAACTCCTTTAGAAAAGCTATTTCTTGAGACTGATGCGCCTTTCCTGCCTCCCGAGGGATGGCGGGGAAAAAGAAACGAGCCGATATATGTTAAAAAACTGGCTGAGGAATTGGCGCTATTAAAAGGAGTTAGTTTTGAGCAGATTGCAGAAGTTACTACCCAAAACGCAAGACATTTTTTCAATCTGACATGAAGGCAGAAGTTTCAATAGTAAGCTGTCGGAATTACCAGCGCAATCAGGTCCAGGAGGCAGTTAAGAAAGCCATAGAGCTTATCGGAGGTATTTCTAAATTTGTCAGGCCTGGAAGCCGCGTATTAGTTAAGCCTAATCTTCTGATGGCAGTTGCTCCTGAGGCAGGAATAGACACGCATCCTGAGGTAGTGCGCGCAGTAGTTAAGATATTAAAAGAAATTAATTGCCGCGTTATTTTGGGGGATGCCCCTAGTGTCTGGGCAGGCCACTCCGAAAATACAGAGAGGGTATATGAACTTTCCGGAGTAAAAAAGATTTGCGAAGAAGAAGGCGTTAGACTTGTCAAGTTTGAGAGAAAGATTTGGCGAGACGGAATACCCCTGACCTCCCGGCTTGATGAATGCGATTTTTTGGTTTCCATCCCTAAATTTAAGACGCACGATTTGACCATTTTAACCGGCGCGATAAAGAATTTGTTTGGTCTGGTGCCCGGAACCTTTAAAACAGAATTGCACAAAAATCACTTTAAGCCAGAAGATTTCTCGAAAATTCTGGTAGATATTTATCAAAGAGCAAGGCCTGCTTTGACCTTGGTTGACGCAATTACGGCTATGGAGGGGGAAGGCCCGGCAACCAGCGGAAAATTACGCCAGACTAATTTATTATTAGCCTCTGGTGACTGCGTGGCCCTGGATAGCGTAATGGCTATGATTATGGGCATCGAACCAGGCCGGATTTTTACTACCAGAGAAGCATCAAAGCGTGGCCTGGGTGTATCGGACAAGAATTCGATTTCGATTAAAGGCGAAAGTCTAAAGAATATTATCAGCCAGCCTTTCGAGCTTCCGCCAACCGGTTCCTTTAAAAAGAAAATCCCTGAGCCCCTGGTAAATATTATTAAAAAATTAATAAAATATTATCCGGTTATCAATCACAAAAAATGTACCAGGTGCAGGGTATGCATTGAGGTTTGTCCGGTTAAGGCAATGAATATGAAAAACGAAAGGATTACGGTCAATTATTCTAAATGTATTGCCTGTTTTTGCTGCCAGGAGAATTGTCCTGCTGCCGCAATTAATATTAAAAAAAGTATTTTCGCCAAAATTATCGGGCTATGACGGGGCAGGAAATTTTTAGCGAATTAAGATTTAGGCTGGATGAAGCAATTACTTATGGTTCAAAAAAAGAAGCACAAAAATTAGCCAGGCAGGGCTTAAAAGAGGCAAAGGATAGCAGAGAGCCGGGAGAAATTGAATATTTTAAAGGCCAGGTTGATTTACTCAACGGCCGCTTCAGCAGCGCAATAGAGCATTTTGATACAGCAATAAAATATAACCCCAGAGACGGCGCTTCATATAATGACCGTGCTTTGTGTACAGTGGAATTAGGCATTATTGACCAGGCCCTTGAATACTTTGACAGGGGCATTCAGGTAGAGCCCGATTATGCTACTATTTATCACAATAAAGGTTGGCTGCTTAATAACCTGGGCAGGCACAGCGAGGCTGTAGAATGTTTTAAAAAAGCATTAGAATTAGAGCCAGCTAGGCCGGTTACCTATGATAACTTAGCTGATGCCTTATTTAATCTTTGTGATTATAAGGGCGCGCTTTTCGCTTATAAAAAGGTATTACAGTTATTAAAGCCGGGAAGCCGCCGGGGGATAAGGAGCCAGATAAAAAAACAAATTAAAAATTTAGAGAAGAAGCTCATGAGGTAGAATCATGGATATCAGGACGTTAGGTTGGCTTAATAACAGAATAAAAATAATTGATCAGACCCAGCTGCCTGTAAAGTGCAAATATATTTCGATAAGCAATCTCAAGGGGGTATGGCAGGCAATAAAGACAATGCAGGTGCGTGGCGCTCCGGCACTGGGTGCGGCAGCAGCTTTCGGCGTTTATTTAGGCGTACGCAAGAGCAGGGCAAAAAAATTTGCCCATTTTATTAGGGAATTGGATACGGTAATAAAGTACCTTAATTCTTCACGCCCCACAGCCAGGAATCTCTTTTGGGGCTTAGAAAAGATGCGTGAGCTGGCTTTAAAAAATAAGCATAAAAAAATTCCGGAAATCAAAAAGCTGCTTTTAAAGCAAGCTTTTAGTATCCTGGAAGATGACCGGGCGAGATGCCGCAAGATAGGTTATCATGGAAATAAACTTATTAAAAATAATGACACTGTACTTACTATTTGCAATGCCGGAATCTTAGCCACTATTGATTACGGTACCGCCTTGGGGGCTCTTTATAGCGCTAAGCAAGCAGGTAAAAAATTTAAGGTTTATGCCTGCGAGACCAGGCCTATGCTTCAGGGGGCGCGGTTAACTACCTGGGAATTAAACAAAAAAGGCATCGACGTAACTCTAATCTGCGACAGTATGGCAGCCGTGCTGATGAAAAAGGGCAAAATTGATAAGGTAATTACCGGAGCAGACCGTATTGCCCTAAACGGCGATACTGCGAATAAAATTGGAACATATAGCCTGGCGGTATTATGCCGGTATCATAAGATTCCTTTTTATGTGGCTGCTCCTATTTCCACTTTTGATTTTAAATTAAAAAGCGGCAGGCAAATTCCCATTGAGCACAGAAAAAGAGAAGAGGTAACTGAGTTGTTTTTCAAAAGGCCGATATCCGGTAAGGCTATTAAGGTTTTTAATCCTGTTTTTGACGTTACGCCGCATTATTTGATTACCGCGTTTATTACGGATAAAGGAACCATTAAGCCGCCGTATCGAAAGAATATTAAGAAGTTAATGGCTAAGGAAAAATCCGGATAGATAGGGACGGTTCTGAACTCAAAGCTAAACCGTCCCTTTTTAGGGGACACTTTTGCTTTAGCTTAAGAACCGTCCCGGAAATTTAGAGAATTATGTTAATAAGTAAGTTGGGGGAATTCGGATTGATTACCAGGTTAAAGAGGCGTATAAAACTTGATTCTTCTGTGGTTAAAGGAATCGGCGATGATTGCGCGGTTCTAAGATTTACCAAGGATAAATACCAGCTTTTTACATGCGATATGTTAGTTGAAGGTATAGATTTTAAAACCAAAACCGACCCTTATTTGATCGGCAGAAAGGCACTAGCCGTTTCCATGAGTGATATTGCTGCCTGCGGCGGAATCCCTAAGCATTATCTGGTAGCTTTAGGAATCCCTAAGAGCACCTCGGTTAAGTTTATAGACCGATTTTTTAGCGGGATGAAGAATTTGGCCAGAAAAAATAATATAAATTTTGTAGGGGGGGATATCAGCAAATCAGGCGTACTGACAATTGACTTGAGTATGCTGGGAGAAGTAGAAAAGAAGAACCTTGTCTTAAGAAGCAATGCAAATCCGGATGATATAATATTTGTGACCGGCTCAATTGGAGGTTCTATTCATGGAAAGCACCTTAAGTTTTGCCCCCGCATAAAAGAGGCGCGTCTTCTGGTAAAAAATTTTAAAATCAATTCCATGATTGATATTTCCGACGGCCTAACTCAGGATTTAAGCCATATCTTAAAAACAAGTAAAAAAGGAGCGATAATTTATGAAGAATTGATTCCTTTAAGCAGTCAGGCCGGAAGCCTGAAAGAGGCTTTAAATTCTGGTGAAGATTTTGAGCTGCTTTTTACTATGGCACCCAAAGAGGCAAAGAGGCTGATTTCCAAAAAAATGGAAATCTTTTCTCCGATAGGCAAAATTGTTGACGGGAAATATGGTATGATATTAGTGAACAAAAAAGGCGGCGTCAGAAAAGAAGAGATAAAAGGCTTCCGCCATTTTTAAGAGCAAGTTTTAGTATTTTTATCTATGTGTAACATGTAAGGCGTAGTGGGATTCCAATGTCGAAAAAAAGTATGCAGATAATTTCAAATTCGGCAGCACAAACAATGAAAATAGGAAGTAAAATAGCAAAGAGGCTGGAAAAAGGCGATATAATATGTTTATTCGGGGATTTAGGCTCGGGTAAAACCATTTTTACAAAAGGCCTTGGCAGGGGCCTGGGGATAACGGAGAAGAAAATAATCAGCCCGACTTTTATTTTTGTCCGCGAACATAAAGCAAAGATTAACCTTTTTCATTTTGATCTTTACCGCTTAAAAGACCCTGAGGATATTTCCGAACTCGGCTATGAAGAATATTTTT
>QNCD01000011.1 GCA_003644385.1 Candidatus Omnitrophota bacterium | reverse complement strand
TGGGCGCATTGGGGGTATAAGGCAAAAATTTTCTATCTCGAAAGAGGACTCGCCTTGGATTTATTTAAGGATCGTTTTTCGATAATACCGGTCAAAGATTATCCTCTTTTGGTAAGTTTAACCGAAGCTTTTTTTTATAACTGTTTGGGTAGGTTTGATGAATCTCTGGTTAAACTGGTTTTTATGTTTTTTTATCTCAGCCTGTTAGCCTATTTTTATAGTTTAACTAAGGATATTTTTGGAAGATATATATCGGCACTATTTACGTTTTTCTTGGCGACTGTACCTTTAGTAGCCGAATTTGGGGTTGGATATTACTTGGGATATGCGGACTTAGTATTTACTTATTTTAACTTTGTAAGCGTAACCTCGCTTTGGTTGTGGATATTGCAGAAAAAGAAGGAATTTTTTTATATTTCTAGTCTTTTCGTGGGATTTGCGCTTTGGACTAAACTTGAGGGGTTGGTTTTATTTGCGGCGAATTTAATTTGCCTGGTAACAGCAAAGTTCTTTTTCCAAAAAGATAAGCGCGCATTTTTAAAGATTATACTAAATTACGCTTTTTTCCCCGTTTTAGTAGCAATTTCCTGGTATTATACGGTTTTTTCTTCTCGTGCCAGCTCGGTACATTTTTCTGCTCAATCTTTGCCCTTTTCCTTCGGCTTAATTATAAATAGGTTTTTAAAACTTTCAAACAGATTTTTTCAAGAATCCTTAACTTTTTCAAGATGGAATATATTTTGGGTTTTGTTAATAATGCTGCCGCTAATTTATTTTAAAAGAATAACAAATAAAAATAACGCGCCTGTTCTATTAAACCTGATATTGCAATTATTTTTATACACTGTAGTTATAATCATAGATATCGATTTCAACACCGTTCTTTTCAATTCCTTAAGCCGGCTGATGATGCATTTGATACCGCTGGTAATTTTAGTAATATTAAACAACGTATTTGAAAACAAAACAGCGATTTTGGCGAGAGAAAACAAATCAAAGAAATAAAAGAACTTGAGGACAAAATGGCAAAGAATTTTATCTATTTATACGGAAAAAATCCGGTCTATGAACGGATAAAGGCGAATCCGAAGACAGTAAGAAAAATTTTTTTTGAAGAGGATTATAAAATTCCGTTCAATATAAAATTGGCTATAGAAAAATCCGGTATTGCGACAGAGTTTTTACCCAAAAAAGACCTTTTCAGGCTCAAGAACTCAAAGGATTTGCAGGGTGTTATTGCTAAGGCGGATAAGTTCAATTATGCCCTCTTTGAAGATTTATTAAACCAGCCTCAAGATAAGCAGCTGACCCTGATATTTTTAGATAAAATTAATGACCCGCAGAATTTAGGGGTGATTATCCGTACTGCTGCCTGTTTTGGAGGATTTGCCGTAATTATACCGAAATTTAAGGCCTGCGAAGTAACTGAGGCGGTTTTGCATGTTGCTTCCGGAGGAGAGAATTACGTACCGGTAGCCATGGTTTCTAATATTACTTATGCGATTATCACCGCCAAAAAGGCCGGTTATTGGATTATGGGTACTTTAGTTGATGAAGAGGCAGAGGATATAAGTAAAATCTCTTTACCCTTTCCTTTGGGGTTGGTTTTGGGTTCAGAGGGAGAAGGGGTAAGCCATGGCCTTAAAAAACATTTTGACATAAAGGCGCATATTCCGATGGATGGCGTTAAGCTTTCCTTTAACGTAAGCATGGCTTGTGCGATATTCTGCCATGAAATAACTAAACAACGTAAAGATTAAAACGCGAAGAACAAAACTGAAACTTTCTCGCCTCGCCATTCAAAATATAGGTGCGCGGTCCAGCCTTAAACTTAGTTTATTGGCGGGAAAAATTTAAACGTTTTAATTTTTACGTTGCAGTTTTGCGCTTTACGATTTACGTTCTGCATTAACAGGTGGATACTGAGATGAGAAAAAATGTCAATAAACAAGCATTAACTGCAAAGAATATACACAAGTTTATAACTGAGGTCGGGATGCTTAAGCGCGTGGTGCGTTCTGGCTGGTCGGTTTTGGGCATAAAAAATGCCGAGAGCGTTGCCGAACATAGTTTTCGATGTGCGGTGATAGGATATGTGCTGGCGCACCTGGAGAAAGCCAGAGTATATAAAGTTTTGCTGATGACGTTGTTTAATGATTTAGCGGAAGCCAGGATTACTGATTTGCATAAAATGGCACAGCGTTATATTAATATAGATTCAGCCGAAGATAGAGCTTTTTGCCAGCAGGCAGGGTATTTACCGCGTAAGTTAGAGTTGGAATTAGTCAAGATTCGTAAGGAGTATCGTAAGCAAAAGACTATTGAAAGTATTATTGCCCGAGACGCGGATATTTTAGAGTGCCTGATTCAGGCCAGGGAGTATTTCCAGCACGGTTTTAGCCAGGCGAGGCATTTTATGAAGAAGGCCCCGGCTTTTCTCAAGACAAAAAGCGCAAAAAAGCTCTGGAAGACCGCTAAAAATACTGATATAAGTAATTGGTGGTTTAAATTAGGGGAGTTTAGGCGTTGATTTTAAATGATCAGGAGTGAACATATGGAGATTAGGAATTATACTCAGGATGGCCATGTTGTTGCGGAGATAAAAGGTAAGCTGGACAGCAGTTCTGTTACCGAGGCAGAGGCAAAAATTACGCCGCTTATTACTGCCAAAAGCTGTATGATTATCGATATGGCAAAATGTGATTATGTATCAAGTGAGGGTTTAGGGTTTTTACTTATTGTGGCAAAAAAACTTTCTACCACTGGCGGATGTCTTACTTTAGCCGGAGTCCGTGATGAGGTAAAGGATATGCTGCATATAACTAATTTTAGCTCGTTTTTCCTTGCCTACGATTCGGTTTCCGAAGCCTTAGCCGCAATAAAAGAAGGCAATAATAATTCTAAACAATAATGGGGACGTTTCTACCTCTCATAACCTCTTAATTCATAAAGACTTATAACGATTTTCATTTTGAAGCTTATTCAATAATTTAATAAGGAGGTTGCTGATTAATTTCTTAACTCTGTGCAGAAATTTTTGTATCTCTTTTATTTTCAAAATGTTGGGAAGGGTAGAAACGTCCCCAAAATTACAACGTTTCCCTTTGCAATAACCCCCGATATTTTAGGGAGTTATAAACCCGCCAGTTTTAAAAATAAACGTGCAAAATCTTTGCGATAAAATTAATTTCAATGTTATAATATAATAAGATAACGTTTTGGAGACTTTAGCAAAACGAGAGCAATGAGTTATGTTTAAAGTGAATATTGACGAAAGACAGAATAAAGTAATTATTAAGCTAGAGGAAGATTTTAACCTTCCTCAAGCCCAGGAGTTATTACTTTGGATTGAGCAGATGTCAGCTAATCTGAAGAAAGGCTTCAGCGTTTTAACCGACATGTCTACATTGAAAAAAATGGATATTAATACGCGTAAGCCTGTGGAGAAAACAATGGATTTATTAAATAGAAGGGGAGTTTCTAAAGTAGTACGCGTCATTCCAGATAATACCAAGGATATCGGATTTAATATCATGAGTCAGTTCCATTATTCTAAGGAAGTATCAATTTTTACCTGCGGTTCTTTAGAAGAAGCTGAGAAGTTTCTTTCTAATAGCATTCTCTTAAGTAAAGAGCAAAATAATTCTAGAAAAGAATAGCGAGCTTTAATTTTATTTACGGAGCTTTTTAAGGTCTTCCTAATTTTCCGCCGGATTTTTAATAGCACCGTTTTAAAACTTTTTGATATTCGGATTAAGGACCTGTTTGGAAAAATTCGTTAGAACCAAACCATTTTTTTAAAAAATAGCGCCCCGGTTTTTGGAATTCCTTTAAAATAGTGGTTGTTATAGGCAAAATGCAAAGATTATGGAAGGAAATACAGTCATACGTAAATATCGAAACGCTGACCGCCAGGCCGTGCATGAATTAAGTTGTGATACGGCTTATTTTGGAGATCCCTGTGAGTTTTTTTTCCCGGACCGCAAGCTGCTGGCTGATTTAATTATGAGTTATTATACTGATTATGAGCCGCAGCATATCTGGGTTGCCGAATTTAACAACGAAGTTGTCGGGTACATCTCTGCAGGTTTAGATGAATCACTTTACGCAAGGCAAATGCTTTTAAACATTATTCCGCGCAGCCTGTTAAAAGCTATGCTCCGGGGTAAAATATGGGATAAGAGGACATTGCGGTTAATCAAGTATAATCTTTTATTCGGGTTTTCAGGAGAAGGAAGGCTTAAAAAATTAAGATCCGAAGAATTTCCGGCGCATATTCATCAGAATATAAGATATGATTTCCGCGGAAAAGGAATAGGCAGTAAGTTGTTTATTGCTTTATACGAGGATATTAATAAGAAGGCTAAAGGGATTCAGTTTAAAGCTTTGCGCCAGGAGCCCAAGTTTCCTTTTTTCGAAAAATATGGGTTTAAGCTTCTTGACCTGAAGCGGGTTAAAGTTTGGGAGAGATGGCTGAAGAAAAGCCCGCTTTATTATATGGAATACGGCAAAAAAATTAATGAATAATATCGTACGGCCAGAAAGACGCGGATTTAAGTCAGCCAGCCGAAGAGTAACACGCGGCAGGAGCGATTATCAAAGTTCGAAATCCCGGCGTGTATTTTTAACTTTTGATGATGGCCCGGATAAAAGGTTTACTCCTGTAATATTGGATCATCTAAAGATGTTTAATGTTAAAGCCACCTTTTTTGTGGTCGGAAGGAGGGCCAGGGAGAATCCTGCTATTATCAGGAGGATAATTAACGAAGGCCATGATATAGGTAATCATACGCTAAGCCATCCGGTAAGCCCGATTTTGAAATATAAATTTATAGAGCATGAAATAATAGCCACCGGCAATATAATTAGCCAGATTACCGGAAGCAGGCCGAAGCTTTTCAGGCCTACCTGGTTTGCCTGGGATTTGCATGCCAAAGAAATGAATAAGGTGGTTAAAGAGTTAGGATACCTTTCTCTTAGGTGGTCTATTTCGAGCATGGATTGGCTGGGGATGAAAAGATTTATTAGGTATAAAATTTTTAAAGCCAGCCTTAATACCTCGGAAGTGCTTTTATTTCATGACGGATCAGAAAAATCTTTTTTTCCTGACCGCAATGCCACGTTGGATATACTGCCTGATATTTTAAAGGTATTCAAATCCAGGGGCATAGATATGCTTAAGTTGTCCAGATTTATCCCTGATATAAGGTAATCTCGACTCCCGCCAATATCAACAGAATCTAATAGATAATATTGTCAATTTGGGTTTTTTTTTGTTATAATGCTACTTAAGTTATTTTATTAACAATTATTTATCTTTTGGGTTTAGAAGGAGGAAGTTGATGCAGCAGGAAAGACAAGGGCAAAACCATTATGTAACAGCTCCCGAAGACCGCATTCCTGTTTTTCAAAAAATAATCTACGGTATGGGATCATTAGGCAATGACAGCCAGGCTGCTTGGATTGGACAGATGGTTATTATTTTAATTCTTGGTTTGGGCATCAGCCCGCTTTGGGTAGGTTTGATTGGATGTATTCCGCGTATTTTTGATGCTATTTTAGATCCGATTGTCGGCTATATTTCAGATAATACGCGTAGCAAATACGGTCGGCGTAGGCCCTTTATCTTTTTTGGGGCGATTGCTGCGGGAATTTGCTATGTGCTTATGTTTCAGCTTTACCGGCATAACAGCGCTACTTTTAATAGCTGGTATTTCTTAATATTTCAGGTAATCTTTTTCATTGCATTTACCTGTTACTCGATTCCTTGGATTGCGCTTGGCTATGAAATGACGCCGGACCATCATGAGCGTACGAGCCTGCAAAGTTGGAGCAGGGTTTTTGCGCAAGTGCCGTGGCTGCTTGCTCCTTGGTGTTGGGCGATTATGTACAGTTTTAAAAACCCGCAAACCGGAAGCGCGGACCCTGTTCTTGGAGCACGCATTGTTTCAATGGTTATCGGAGCAGTGATCATCGGCGCGGGCGTGCTTCCTGCGATTTTTATTAAAGAGCATTTTGCCGACTTACCCAAGCCCGAAAAGAAGAACCCGGTAAAAAATCTGCTTAAAGGCATCGTCGTTACTTTTAAAAATAAACTTTTTGTTAAGATCTGCGCGGTAACATTTTTGATCTTTAACGGATTTATGCTCAGTTCCACCTTTATTGCTTATGTCGTCTTCTTTTATGTTTTTCAGAATGCCCCTTCAACGGATGCCGCTTATGCCGCCGGAGGCAAGCTGCTCGGTATTTATGGAACATTTAGCGCGATTTGTACTGTTTGTGTTGTCTCAGGGATTCCCTGGCTCTCGAGAAAATTGGGAAAACGCAATGCTTTTTTTATTACCATCCCTATTTCGATCATTGGCTATTTAATGAAATGGATAGGATATAACCAACTTCATCCCGCCAGCAGCGAGCTTTGGAATTTATTGAACGGCCAGGGCGTGCTTAATTTTTTCAAGATTTGTGCCTTAGTCGCCAGGGAACATTATTTGCTCTTAGCCTGCGCACCGCTTATTGTCTTTGGCCTCGGGTCTCTTTTTACAATAATCCTCTCAATGGTCGCGGATGTCTGTGATATCGATGAGCTGAAAACAGGCGAACGGCGGGAAGGAATTTTTAGCGCGGTTTACTGGTGGATGGTAAAACTGGGGTTAGCCTTTGCTTCATTGATCGGAGGAGCACTTTTGGTCTGGACCGGGTTTAAGCAGGAACTCGGTATCGCACAGGCAGTTGATACTTTATTGTGGATGAGGATTCTTGATGTTTGCATTCCGATTGTAACTTCGCTTGTTGCTATTTTTATCATCCGCACCATTGGCCTCACCGCGACTAAAGCATATGAGACCCGCCTGCAGGTGGAAAGGCGAAGAGGTGAAAGACGAGCGGAAGAAGAAAGGCGGGAAGAAGAAAGGCGGGAAGAAGAAAGGCGGGAAGAAGAAAGGCGGAAAGAAGAAAGAAGAAGAGAGCAAAGACGGGCAGAATAAAATTATTAAAAATTTAAAATGGCAAGCGTTAAGATCAGCGTCTTGCCATTTTTATTTATAGGGTCTGGTTTTTGTGATAAAATAATACAAAGAGGAACTAGTGAAAAAATGAAGAAGAGTAATCTACCCTTACTTTATATTAAGACTTTCCACTGGCTGATGGCCGATTTATAGTAGGACTATGGAGGGGGTCGCCAGTTTGATATGCTCCCTTGAGGAATGATATAATATTCTTGGGTTAACTTGTAAAGGATAAAGGAGTTTTGCTTTGAGAGTTTTGGTTGTTGAAGACGAAAAACAGGTGTTGAATTTTGTAAAAAAGGGGTTCAAGGAACATGGCTTCAGCGTAGATACGGCTATGGACGGCAGGGAGGGATTTTTCCTTGCCACGGGAGAGAGCTACGACTGTATTGTACTGGATATTATGCTACCAAAACTTGATGGATATGAGGTGGTTCAGCAGCTTCGCAAGAAAGGCATAAAAACACCTGTTATCTTTTTGACAGCAAAGGATACCGTGGAAGATAAAGTAAAGGGGCTGGAACTCGGAGGCGACGATTATCTGGTAAAGCCTTTCTCTTTTTCGGAGCTTCTTGCCAGAATCAGGGCCCTGATGCGCAGGGGAAAAGAGGAGAAGAAGGCATATTACCAGGAAGGGAATTTAGTGCTTGATATAGCTAAGCGTGTCGTTAAGAGAGGCAAAAGCATAGTCGCTCTTACACCTACGGAATTTACGCTGCTTCAGTATTTACTTGAGCATAAAGGCGAGGTAGTGACACGGACTATGGTGTCTGAAAATGTCTGGGGGTATGACTTTGATTCTATGACCAATGTTATAGATGTCCATATGGCCAATTTAAGAAAAAAAATAGATACAAAGGGTGAAAAACCGCTAATCCATACTTTGCGGGGAGTTGGGTATGTTTTGGAAGAAAAAAAATAGAGCTAATTTTTTTAAAAGTATCCGCGTGCGTCTGGTCTTAGGATATACCGTTATTTTATTAGTTGGTATTACAGCGGTGTCAGTGTATTTTTCTTTCCAGATGAAATCGCGGCTAATTGAGGTTACAAAACTGTATTTAACCTCGGAGATTGAAGGCGCTATAGATCTTCTTGAAGATGAGGAAAGTGATGAGCTGGGTATTTCAGATTTCCTATCTAGACATACGCGGGGGATAAAAGGTTCGCATAAAATCGGGTACGCCTTATTTAACGATAAAGGCTTAATTCTCGCTCGCTCAGAAGGCTTCTTGGAAGATAAAAAATCCGTTGAGAATATGATTGACTCTTACGATAAGGAAGGAGTTTCTGTCGAGAGGGAAAGTACCATACGCAATCCTGACAAGACAATTGCATATCTGGTTACTCGATCTTTCAGGGGTAGAGCGGGAGATATTTTTTACTTGCAGTTTGGAGCTACACCTTTCGGGCACCGGGAGGCTGTAAATATATTCATGAGGACAGGGTTATTGATGATCCCTGTTATTCTACTGGTCGGATTAGTGAGCGGATTTATTTTAACCAGTCAGTTCCTATCTCCGATTTCCAGATTGATTAAGGCGTCAAACGAAATAATGCTTTCTGATTCTGTTTCCGCTAAAGATCTTCCGATTAGAGGGGTGGGCGATGAGCTGGACTCATTGGCTGTGTCTTTTAATAATGTCTTAAGGAAACTACGTGAATCATACCAAAAAATAATCCTTTTTACCGCTAACGCCTCGCATGAAATCAGGCTGCCTATCACCGCTATCAAAGGCGAAGCTGAAGTGGTGCTTGAAAGAGGTAGGGATATAGAAGAATATAGAAGTGTCATGGAAAGCGTTGTTTTGGAAATGGATCGTTTAACGCGAATGATCAATAGATTGCTATATTTATCGCGCGGCGACAGCGGTATGGATAAACTTGACATAAAAAAAGTTGAGCTAATGGGCCTTCTTTCAAAGATGGTAGAATTTTATCGTGTTCTTACTGAGCGTAAGAATATTATTTTAGACCTTTCTGCGAAGGAAAGTAGTTTCTTTGTGCAAGCCGATCATTCAAAACTGGAAGAACTTTTTTCTAATATAATAGAAAACGCTATTAGATATACGCCTGAAAATGGCTCTATAACAATTGAAATCGCCAAGCAGAAGGACAAGCATGTTATTTCAATATCGGATACGGGTATCGGCATACCTGAGGAAGAACAAGGAAAAATATTCGAGCGTTTCTACCGGGTTGATAAAGCTCGATCCCGCGAAGATGGCGGGGCGGGTTTAGGCCTTAGTATCGCCGCTATGATAGTAAAGATGCACAAAGGCGAGATCAAAGTGAAGAGCCAGCCAAATAAGGGAAGTGTTTTTACCATTTCCCTCCCACGCGAATAACCTTTTACAGTCTAGATGTATCTGATTTTCCTTAAGAAATCTTAATGTTATCTTCATCTTCTCTTAAGGTTAGGCCTTGTATGCTTATTACAGAAAAATAAGACAAGGGCCAGATTGTTATGCTTAAAAAAATATCCATATTGATAGTTGTTCTACATAGTTTTTTCAGGGGTGTGGTATATGCTGCTGAACCGACAATCCGGACGGTTTCCGATAAAAAAGAGGTAGGCATAGGTGAAAAACTTAAAGTAACGGTAGAAATGGAATGGAAGCAGGATGAGGAACATTCTATTATCGTTGAAAAGATTACTCCGCCTTCGAGTTCTTTGTTAGAGAGGATTGGTTCTAAAGAGAACGTATCATCGCGGCTTGGGGAAGGCGGTGTTTTCGCTAAACGGAATATTGAATATGTGTATATAGCTAAAGAGAAAGGCTTGGGCGATATTACGCCTATTGTTATTGAGTATGCCAGAAGTGATAACCGTGATGATAAAAAGATTATCAGGGGTGAAAGTGTAACCATTGAAGTTATATCTAAAGCGGCACGTTTCGCAAAGATAGCCTTAAAGAGTTTTTATGCACTCTTAGCGATAGGGACGCTTTCGGGCATTCTTATTTTGCTAAAACGAAAATTCATTATTTCACGCGGTCACGAGGAAAACAAATCAGGTAATGATAAAGGAATATTGGAAAGACAGTTTTGCGAAAATTTAAAAGAGCTTAATAAACACAAAGTTTCGGGTGATTTAGGAGGATTTTATTCCGGTATTGAAAAATTGATCTCAGATTATATTAAGGAAAAATACAATAGTGATTTATCCGCCGAAAGCATAAGTAAGCTTCCCGGGGAATTACAAAAGATATTTTCCGAATGCAAGTATATGGTGGAAAAGGTTCGCTTTTCCGGATATAAACCAGAAAGAAACGAGGAAGATAGATTGGTGCGCGGTATTGCCAGGTATATGAAATCGTTAATACCCGGCGAAAATGAAGAAGAATCAATAGAAACGATTGGCCCCGTTAGAGATAAGGCGCCATAGCTGCCTGTCATTAGTTTATGGTGAATAATCTCTAATGGGGTTGATTAAAAGGAGGAGGGGTATAATGGCACACGCTGATATTCAAGCCTTAAATGAAAAGGTAAAAAAGGAAAGCAGGATTATTGCTAAGCTGAGAGAGCAAATTCACAGGAATATTATCGGGCAGGAATACTTGATTGACAGGCTTTTTGTGGGTCTTTTAGCGGATGGGCATGTATTGCTGGAAGGGGTGCCCGGTTTGGCTAAGACTCTCAGTGTGTCTACACTCGCTAACGCGATACAGGCGTCTTTCAAGAGGGTTCAGTTTACTCCGGATCTATTACCGGCAGACCTTATAGGGACGCAAATATATAATCCAAAAGACGCCAGTTTCTCGGTTAAAAAAGGGCCGATTTTCGCAAATATTATCCTGGCTGATGAAGTTAACCGTGCGCCCGCAAAAGTACAAAGCGCGCTTCTGGAGGCTATGCAGGAAAGGCAGGTTACGATAGGAGAAGAGACAATAAAACTGCCTGAACTTTTTCTGGTTCTGGCTACGCAGAATCCTATTGAGCAGGAAGGCACCTATCCGTTACCTGAGGCGCAGGTTGACAGGTTCATGTTGAAATTAAAAATCGTCTATCCAAATAAGAAAGAAGAGCAGGAGATATTAAACCGGATGGCAAAGGTAAAGAGAAAACTTGATGTTGAGAGTGTTATTACGCCGGAGGATATTATAAGGATGCGCGATTTAGTTGATCAAGTTTACATAGATGAAAAACTATCGGCATATATTGTTGATTTGGTTATGGCCACACGGGAACCCGAAGCATACAAGCTTGACACAAAAAGTTATATTGAGTACGGGGCATCCCCGAGAGCTACGATATATCTGACTTTAGCCGCCAAGGCCTATGCGTTTTTACAGGGACGGGGATATGTTACTCCCCAGGATATAAAAAGCATAGGTTTGGATGTCTTAAGGCATAGAGTGATTATTACTTATGAGGCCGAGGCCGATGATATTACACCGGAAGATATTATTAACAAGGTATTTGATACAGTGGTGGTTCCGTAATGCTGACCAAAGAATTGTTGAAAAAAGTTCGCCGTATACAAATATATACATCACGGCTTGTAAATGATATGCTCGCCGGAGCCTATCACAGCACTTTTAAAGGCCGGGGCATAGAGTTTGACGAGGTGCGCGAGTATCAGCCGGGTGATGAGATACGCACTATCGACTGGAACGTTACAGCACGCGTAGGGCGCCCTTTTATAAAGAAGTTCGTGGAGGAAAGAGAGCTTACTGTTATGCTTATGGTGGACGCGAGTTCCTCCGGGCAGTTTGGATCAAAGGGGCAACTTAAGACTGAATATGCCGCGGAGCTTTGCTCCATGCTTGCGTTTTCGGCGATTAAAAATAACGATAAGGTAGGTTTGGTGATATTTAGCGACAGAGTTGAAAAGTATATTCCGCCTAAGAAAGGGAAACGTCATGTCCTTCACGTAATAAGCGAGATACTCTCTTTTAAACCCGAACATTCAGGTACGGATATAGCCGCTGGCATTGAATTCTTTAATTCTGTCAGCAAAAAAAGAACCGTTACTTTTTTAGTATCTGATTTTATTGCCGAAGGATATAGGCGGGCACTTCAGATTGCCAATAAGCGGCATGATATAATCGCCGTAGTGATACAGGATCCGCGTGAAAGAGAATTCCCGCGTCTCGGTATGATAGAGCTTGAGGATGCTGAAACGGGTGAAATTTTATTAGTGGATAGTTCAGATCCCAATCTCCAAAAAGGGGTAAAGGTTTTTTCTGGGAAAGAGGCGTCCGAGAGAGATAAGTTTTTTAGGCAGATTGATTTGGATATTATTCACGTTGAAACCGGCACTTCTTACGTTGAGCCGTTTATGAGGTTTTTTAGGACAAGAGAAAAGAGAAGATAACCCCGTTAGAATCTATGTTACAAACGGTGTAAAGGGGGAGGAAAAATGGAAAGGTCAATTTCGAACCAAAAAAAGCAAGGCTTCGGCAAGAGCGCCTTACTATTAGGAGTTATCGTGCTTTGTTTGTTTGCGGTGGTGATCAGCTTGATTTTACGAAATTCTCATTTGATACAAAATAGACCCACGTATGAAAGTTCCTGGAACGCCGCTCAGATGAGAGAATACGCGAACAAGCTCAAGGCAGACGGTCTTATCGAGCAATCAGTAAAAGCATATGAAGAGTACGCGCTAAACGGCGGCATTGATAAAGAGACACGGTCTAATATCTACTTTTCGATAGGCGAGATGCTCATGGAAGCCAATAAATTCGAGGATGCCCTTGCCTATTTTTATAAAGCGGAAATCGCCAATCCCGACACAGGCCTTAAGCAGGAGATCGGGACAAATATAGTAACGTGTCTTGAAAAATCGGGACGCGCGCTAGATGCCGAATACCAGATGGAATCAAGGACACTCTTAAGCGGTGAGAAGGGAACGAAAAAGCCATCAGGTGAAGTAGTGGCAAAAATAAAGAACAGAGAAATTACCATGAATGAGATAAATAGCGCCATGGAAGAACTCCCGCCGTGGATGAAAGAGGCGTATACCAAGGATGAGGCGAAAAAACTGGATTTTGTTAAGACATACGTCGCTAACGAGCTTTTTTATGAAAAAGGTGTAAAGCTCGGGATTAATAAAGACCCACAGATACGGGAAAAGGTGCGACTTATTGAAAAAGAGATGGTTATACAAAAGGTGCTGGAGAGGGAAGTTTTTAGCAAGATAAAGATCGAAGAAGGCGATCTTAGAAATTATTATGAAGTCTACAAGGATAGATATACAGAAAAACCGGCGATAAAGTTTCGTTATATTCTGACATCCTCGCAAGAAGACGCCGAAGGGATCGTAAAACAGATTGAAAGCGGTGCGTCCTTTGAGGAGCTGGCAAAACAACATTCTATTGATGAGGCAACCAAGGATGAAGGAGGCGCGGTTTCAGGATGGGTCTATGGGACAGGCTACATACCGGGCGTTGGCACAGATAAAGAATTGACAGAAAAACTCTTTGAATTTTCAGCGGATGAAAAGCCGCGTATAATAAGTACGGAGAAAGGGTTTTATGTAGCGGAAGTTACAGACAAAAAAGAAGAAAGGGTTAAATCCTTTGATGAGGTCAGACAGGAAGTGGAATTCGCATATAGGCAGGATAAGTCACAAAAAGGCGTTCAGAAATTCATGGATGATATATTGGCAGTAAAGGATGTCGTGATATATAGCGAGAAATTCACCCCATTAGAGAAATCTGCAGAAAAACAAAGTTCTCTAACGGGGCGAGTGGATAAGCCTGAAGAAAACGATAAAGGGGCAGATGAAAAAGATAAATAGATATGTATTAATATTAGCAATTACCTGCTGTATCAGCTTTATATCTTTTTATGGCTATGTTGATAGCAGCGAAGATACCCATGTGAATTTACCTCAGGGGTTTAAATCGGCGGATGAAGAAGCAGTAAACGCTGATACTGCACAGGATGAAAGCAGCATTACGACACAGAAGGAATTTAGGGGTTCTGATGCTACAAGCAATAGGCAAGAGCCAGGCAGTTCTCCAGATCCCCGGTTATCGATGAAAAAGACCATGAAAAAGTCTTTGCCAAAAGGGCATGATTTAGCCGAGCTTCGCGCGTATGTGGATAAATCAACTATAACCATAGGAGAAAAGGTTACCTACACATTAGAGATAGACGCTGACAATGATTTAAAAATAGAATTTCCTTCTTATGTGACCGGGCTCGGCGGTTTTGTTGTCAAAGACTTCGGGAAGGATGAAAAAAGGATAGGGAGAAACCGGACTCGAAAAAAACAGTGGTATTTGCTTGATACTTATACAACAGGGTCATATGTAATACCGCAGCAGCAAATAACGGCGGAATTGCCCGATGGCAGACGAGAAACACTTAAGTCTCCGGAAATTTTCGTCGAAGTTAAAAGCGTAATAGTTGAAAAAGAAGAAAAGGCCGGTCTAAGGGACATAAAAGGGCCTTTAATTGTTAGTAAAGGCGTTCCTGTAATTTTAATAACAGCGATTTTATTAATAATTCTGGTAGCAGCGGGATTAATATTATGGAAGCTATATCTTAAGAGAGTAACCGCTCAGAGAAAAGAACCCGCGCCTACTCCGGATGAGATAGCGTTTCGAGAACTTGAGCGGATAGAGGGCCTCGGGCTTTTGGAGAAGTCAAAAATCAAGGAATACTATTATCTGGTATCATTGGCGTTGAGGGCGTATTTGGAAAACAGGTTTTCTCTTAAGGCTCCGGAACAGACTACGGAAGAGTTTTTGGAGTCTATTGTCAATTCGGATAAGTTAGAAGGAAGGCATATTAACATTTTAAAGGAATACCTGAATCACTGTGATCTTGTAAAATACGCCAAATTCGATCCGGGGAAAGCGCAGGCAAAATCATTGATAGACACAACACGCCGGTTCATCGATGAGACTGCTAAAAACAAAGAAGAAGATAATATGGATAAGGCGCAAAAATGATATTTAGCGATTTTCATAATATTATATGGTTATTTATATTCATACCTTTGATTCTGTGGGTGCATATGAATGTACGCCCTCACGGAAGAATTAAGTTTTCTTCTGTTAAGAATCTTAAGCGTTTAAAACCGTCATATACAATTAAGGCCCGGCATCTTCTTATAGGGCTTAAGGTGGCGGCTCTTTGTTTATTGGTGCTGGCTCTTATGAGGCCTCAAAAAGGGATTGAAGAGACAAAGATAAAGACTGAAGGTATAGATATAGTCCTGGCAGTAGACGTTTCAGGAAGTATGCTTGCAGAGGATTTTGTCCTTAATGGTGAGCGCAAAAACAGGCTTGAAGTGGTAAAGGAAGTAGTAAGAGACTTCATAAAAAAGCGTTCCAACGACCGCATAGGATTGGTTGTTTTTGCGGGACAGGCGTATATGCAATGCCCTCTTACCCTCGATTACGGTGTACTGTTAAAATTCCTGGATAAAATAGATATCGGGATGATAGAAGACGGCACAGCCGTAGGTGATGGCCTTGCCACGGCGCTTGCCAGATTAAAAGATATAGAGAGCAAAAGCAAAGTGGTTATTCTGCTTACTGATGGCGTCAATAACGCCGGACAAGTAGATCCACCAAACGCGGCGAGATTAGCCCGCGCTCTTGGTGTCAAAGTTTACACAATAGGCGCCGGTTCAAAGGGAAAAGTTCCTTATCCGGCCCAGGATTTCTTCGGCAATAAGGTATATCAGTGGGTAACGATAGATGTGGACGATGAGTCTTTGAGGAATATCGCTGATGAGACAGGCGGAAAGTATTTCAGGGCCACTGATACAAAAAAACTTCAGGAGATCTATGGCGAGATCGACCGCCTGGAGAGGACAAAGATGGAAGTTACATCTTACGGCGATTATAAAGAGCTTTTTATCCCTTTTGTGCTTATTGCGCTTTTATTGATGATTATAGAGGTGACGTTACGTTATACAGTATTAAGGACTTTGCCATAGGGGTTTAAAAGATGCGTTTTGGAAATTTAGGGTATTTATGGCTTTTATTGCTTATTCCGGCTTGCGGCATATTCTTTATATGGGCTGTAAAATCTAAAAGAAAAGCCCTTGAAGCGTTTGCTGACAGTGATGTATTGAAACACCTTATAAAATCGGTTGATTTTCGTATCCAGAAAATACGCATGGTGCTAATTCTCGTGATTCTTTTGTTTTTGGTAATAAGCCTCCTGCAGCCAAAGTGGGGATACCAGTGGAAGGAGGTTAAGCGTAAAGGATTGGATATCGTGGTAGCTCTGGATCTTTCTAAGAGCATGCTTGCCGAAGACATAAAGCCTCATCGTTTGGAGGCCGCTAAACGGGAAATAAAAAGCCTTATAAACATGATGAAAGGTGACAGGATCGGGATTGTGGCTTTTGCGGGAACTGCTTTTGTTCAATGCCCGCTTACGCTTGACTACGGGACAGCAAAACTTTTTCTTGATAACCTGGATGTGAACTCTATCCCTCTTGGTGGTACGAATATTGGGGAAGCTATTGAGGTTGCGTCCGGCGCCTTTGAAGGGCATGAAAAAAAGCACCGCGTACTTATTCTTATAACTGATGGGGAAGATCACGGCGAAAGGGTCATGCAGGCTGTAGAAGAGGCGAAGAAAAAGGGTATAGTGGTCTTTACAATAGGAGTAGGAAAACAGGAGGGAGCTCCGATACCTTTTATTGATGAGGATGGTAGAAAAAGTTTCGTAAAGGATAAAGAGGGTAATATAGTGCTTTCCAAGCTCGATCCGGTACTTTTGCAGAAAATAGCGCTCTTAACAGGCGGGAAAAAAGGCGCTATCGGGCAGGGAAGTTTTCCTTTAGAGGAAATATATCAGGAAGAAATATCGAAGATGGAGAAGAAAGAACTGGAATCTTCGCGCCAGAAGCGTTTTGAAAACCGTTTCCAATGGCCTTTATTTATAGCCATTTTTCTTTATGTAATTGAGGGAATTCTTATTGAGCGCAAAAGGATAAAACCATGAATATAAGGTATAGTATAATAATTTTTAATTTAATTCTATCAGCGGCATTATTGTATCCTTGCGGTCAGGCTTTTGCCGGAGGAAATTTAAGCGGTAAGATCGCCGAAGGCAACAAACTCTATAACGATGGAGAATACGACAAAGCTCTTACAAAATATAATGACGCCCAGATAGAAGCGCCGACAAGCCCTGAAATCTATTTTAATATGGGAAATGTATTTTACCGTCAGGGCAAATATAAGGAAGCCGTGGATTTATATCAGAAATCAATGGAAAAGGGCGATATCAGCGTAGAAGCTAAAGCTATGTATAATATCGGCAATTCGCTGTTTCAGCAGGGGCAGCTTAGAGAGGCCCTTGAATATTATAAACAGGCGCTTGAAAGAAATCCCGAAGATAGTGACGCGAAATATAATATAGAATATACCGAACGAATGATTAAAGAGATGCTTTCCAAGGCTAAAGAAACGATGCAGAAAACTCAAGCCGAACAACAAAAAAGGCAAGCCGGGCAGCAGCAAACCTCCAAAGAGGGAGAAGATAAGCAGGGTCAAGAGAAAGAAAAAGGAGAATCCTTCGACTCCGCTCAGGATGAAGATAAGCCAGAAGAGCAAGAAGAAACCTCTACTCAGGGATTGAAAGCTGAGGCGGGCAAAGAAAAGAAAGATCAAGCCAGAGAAGCTAAAGAAAGTGATAAAGGTGAAGAGGATTTATCGAAAGATGAAGCAGAACGCTTCTTGTCGGCCTTTGAGCGTGATCAAAAGAATAACCCTCTCTTAAATCAACATAAATCCAGGAGAGGCAGAGGATATCATGTGGAAAAGGATTGGTAGTTTTTTAATTTTAGGAGTTTTTCTTATATGCTGTGCGGCGGTAACTTTTGCCAGAGAAGCTGAGGTCAGCATTTCGGTGAGCCAGAAGGAAGTTCTGCTCGGGGATAGCGTGATATTGACCATTACCGTCAAAGGCATTCCTAATCCTGAGACTCCGGAACTGCCGGATATTCCCGGTTTTGATGTTAAATTCCGCGGCTTCCGACAGGAATCTTTTTCCAGTATGACGATTATCGTCAACGGAAGGCAGGTAAAAAATGAGAGGACCGGCGGAGGATATAATTTTGATTTTGAGCTTATCCCCCAATCTACGGGTGTGTTAACCGTTCCGCCGCTTCCGATTGTCATTAATGGAACAAAATACACAACTCAGGCTTTTCAGGTTAATGTGCTTGATCAATCGGAAAAAAGAGAAGATATTTTTATCGATGTTCATTTTGACAAAACCAAGGCTTATCTTGGAGAAAAATTTTTAGCCACATTTAAATGGTATTTCAGCAAGGATATCGCTAATTACCGTATAAACATACCTTGGCTTGAAAACATTAAGGATTTCCTTGTTACGGACCCCGAACTTGATAAAGACCGTAGTTATCAAAGACTCATTGTAAATGGAGATAAGCAGATTGCTGCCATTAAATCGCGAGAATTCTATAAGGGTCAGGAGTATATGGTAGTTTCTTTCCAGAAAGTCCTGACCCCTTTAGCAGCGGGAATATATAGGCTGGAACCGGTGTTTCTGAAATGCGATGTCATTACCGGTTATAGGCGTTCTAGGCGCGGCAGTCTTTTTGATAGTTTCTTTGATTCTGATTTCGAGGATTTTTTTGGGTTTGGTAGAGATGCCGTTACAGAGCCTTTTGCCACCCGGTCGAATGAAATAGCCTTAACGGTTAATGAAGTTCCGGGACAGGATAAGCCGGTTGAGTATAACGGAGCAGTTGGCAGATTTACTTTTGATGTGGATGTAAAGCCCCGCTCCCTTAAAGTCGGAGAGCCAATCACTCTTACGATGAAGGTGGCTGGTTCCGGAAATATCGAGCAACTGCAGTTGCCTCACATACCGGATATAGAGTCGTTTAAGAGTTATGAGCCGGAGAGTAAAGTAAATATAACACAGGAAAACGGACAAGTCAGAGGTGAGAAGATATTTGAAAAAGTTCTTATCCCGCGCTCTCCCGGGGATTATAAGATCCCGGAAATTACATTCGCCTTTTTCAATCCGGCTACAGGTAGATATCAGACTGAAGTAAGAGGGCCTTTTAGTATACACGTCGACAAAGCTGAGAAAGAGGAGGAGGTCACGGTAATAGCGATTACTCCCGAAGGACCTGAGGATAGACCAAGGAGAGAGCTTAAAGTGCTTAAAAAAGGTATTCATTATATTATGACGGATATCGGCAAAATAGTTTCACCGAAGAAGCCGATTTATGAAAATATAGTTCTGTCGTTATTAGTTTTTCTAACACCTGTTATTATGCTGGTGGGCATGTTTGTATTTGGAAGAAGACGCGAGAGATTAAATACTGACATTGCTTTCGCACGTTCACGCCAGGCATTTAAAAGCTCGAGAATTTTTATCAAGCAGGCTGAGTTGGCTTTGAAAAATGGCCAAACAAGGGAATTTTATGATTTGTTGATAAAGGGCATCAATACATATCTTGCCGAGAAATTAAACAGACAGTTAGGAAGTGTAGGCGTGACACTGGCCGAAGAGCTGAGGGGAAAGGGTCTTAAAGAGAAAGAATGCGAGGAGTTTACATCTCTATATGAGAAAGCTAATGAGGTTATCTTTTCTTCGCTTAACGTTGAATCCGAAAAACTCAAAAAAGATTTTAAAACAGCGAATGAACTTATAACCCGGCTCGAAAGGATATTACGATGAAATATGTTATAAGAATCACAGCTATTATAGCCGCCTGTATTTTTTACGGAGCATTTTTCTGTCATGCCGAAACAAGCGTTTCCTATGATATATTTTTTAAGGCCAATCGGCTTTACGATGACGGGGATTTTGCCGGTGCGGCTAAGCTATACGAAGAATTGATCTCAAAAGGCGTCTTAAGCGGCAATATTTATTATAACTTGGGCAACGCCTATTATAAGATGGGCAAGACCGGCAAAGCGTTGCTTAATTACGAAAGAGCGAAGAAATTTATTCCGGATAGTGAAGAACTGTCCGCGAATGTATCTTTTATTAAATCCACGCTGGATGTCGAACAGCCCGAAGAAACATACTCTATATATCAAAAAATATGGAGAAGTATAAGGGGCGCTGTTTCTGTAAGTGCTTGGTTTATTATATCTGCTGTGCTTTTTTTCAGTATCTGTTTGATCCTGGGGATAGGGTTTATTAATTACCACTTTCGACCAAAGTCACACCTAATTTCCGGAACGCTGACATTGATTTTTATATTATCATTCATATGTTTTTTTGACGCTTATAATTCCGGTAAGAACTTTAAGGAAGGCATCATTATTTTGCCGGAAGCGGATGTCAGATATAGTCCGTCATACTCAGGAGTGGTAGCATTTAAATTATCAGAAGGGATGAGGGCCCAGATAATACGGGGGCAGGATCCCTGGACTCACATACGGTTAAGTAAGGAAAAAAGCGGGTGGGTGGAGTCTGAGGCTATAGAAGCGATATGGTAAGGGATAATGGATAACTGTTTTGTGCGAGGGGGGGGTAAGGCTATGAAACTACGTACGCATAAGTTTATTCTCAAAAAGAAAGCGATATTTTATGTACCGCTTGTGCTCTTATTGTGTCATGCGGCATCGTCTGCTTTTGCCCAAGATCCGCGTCAAACTCCTGTTGTAAAGGTTGTCCAGGAGAACTCAGGCAGTGTGGTAAACATAAGCACGGAACGGATCGTTCTGTTAAGGGAATATCCGTCATGGGGAAGTTATGGTAGTGAATTCGATTTGTTCTTTGAGCAGTTTTTTAATAATTTAAGGCCGACGCACGCTATGAAGCTAAAGAGTGTGGGATCGGGCGTAATAGTAGATAAATCAGGCCTCGTAATTACGAACGCTCATGTAGTGAATATGGCCAGCAATATATTTGTAATATTAAATGACGGCACATCCATCGAAGGCAAAGTGGTTTATGAAGACGCGGAAAATGATCTCGCTATAGTAGAGATTAAACCTCCGAAGCCTTTAACCCAAATAAAGATGGCTAAGTCAGGCGATATCATCATAGGCGAAAGTGTGGTTGCCATAGGCAATCCGCTCGGGCTTGAAAATTCGGTTACACTCGGCATTGTAAGCGGCAAGAATAGAAGTTTACATTCATCGCGAGGGGAAATTATCTTTGACGATCTTATTCAGACAGACGCTCCAATAAATCCTGGTAACAGCGGCGGAGCGTTATTGAACCTCGCGGGGGATCTTATCGGTATAAACCTGGCAGTTGTACAGAATTCACAGAGCATAGGGTTTGCCATACCTGTCGAAAAGGTGCGAAAATTGCTTGATAGCTTTAAGGCAAATCAAGGTGTCATAATAAAGCAAGGTAAGAGAATCTGGCCGTTTAGTAAATTCGTAAAACCTGAGAAACAGCCCCAGCTTAAGCGGCAACCGTTCTTAGGGCAGGACGATTGGGATCCTTTCTCGGAATTTTCAAGAATGCGCAGGCAAATGGACCGGATGATGCAGGAGATGTTTGAGGGCCACGATTGGCAAGGAGGGATGGGCAGCTTTGGCAGTAATCTGTTTTATGATAAAAGTTTTGATATGGAAGAAACTGAAAGTGAATATATAATCAGGCTGGATGTCGCTGACTTGAATAAGAATAAGATAAAGATTGAAGTAAGCGGAGGCTCTCTTACTGTTAGCGGAGAACGTTCCGAGGAAACTCAAGAAACCGGACCGAACAGCATGTTCAGATCAAGCAGTTTCGGTTCATTTACAAGGGTTCTGCCTATTCCCGGTGATGTCGATACAAGGGCGATCGATACAGAGATAAAAGGCGATACCCTTATTATAACGCTACCAAAGAGATAGGATTGAAAGACATGAAGGTAACAGAATTTGAATATAGAATTAGCAAATCTTTTTTAAAAAAAGCCTTTGAACTTGCGCGGGAAACCAAGGCAAAAGCTGTATTTATATACGCTGACATTTGTCCGGATATCGAGCATATCCAGGGGCAGAAAGAGCAGTTTGATATTTTTCTTGTCGCCAAAACACAAAAACTATACGAAAATTCCGAAAAAATAGTGGCTAGAGTTTTGCGTGTGCCTGATATTCCTTTGACAAGAATGGGGCAGATTAAGATAGCGGTAATGATGACTGTTTCCCAAAATTTACTTAAAAGAGGAGATCGCGTGGTGTGTTTATCAGGCGTGTCAAAATTCGGATTTTTAGATACACTTATAACCTTAGAGATAGGCAAAGAGTTTGAGATGTTAACCTCGGATAGAATAATAAATTTTACAAAAGATGTTGATCCGAAGGTATTTGAGGAATTAGTGCGCATAGCTGTTGAAATAGGTTCTGAGGGAAGGGAGGGAAAGCCGATAGGAACTTGTTTTATATTAGGGGATGCGGCTGAAGTTGAAAAGCGATCACGGCAAATGATACTAAATCCTTTTAAAGGCTATCCTGAAGGTAAACGCAATATATTAAACCCTGAATTAAAGGAAACAATAAAAGAGTTCGCTCAACTTGATGGCGCTTTTATTGTGAAAAGAGATGGCACAATCGAAACAGCCGGGGCTTTCCTTAAAGCGGATTTTATTAAAGAAGCTTTACCCCAAGGCTGGGGCGCCCGGCATCATAGCGCCGCTGCCATTACAAGCACAACAAAAGCCATAGCCATTACAGTTTCTCAGTCTACAGGAGATGTCCGTATTTTTAAAGGCGGCTATCCTGTAATGGAAATCGAAAAACCCTCTAAAACATAAAATCCCCTGCCTTCTATTTTACGGGAGGAACGGTTCTTATTCGGGTATTTCGTTAAACGAAAAAAAAATTTCGAAAAACACTTGACAAATTTCGAAAATATGCTATATTGTTGATGGAGGCAATGGATGGTTAGGAGAAAAGATAAAGAATTTGTTGAGTTTGACATTGGCATAGATGAGCCGATTTATACAACTGGTGTTATTCAAAGGCTCCTTAATATACCCATATGGGTTATTAAACAGCTTGATAAAGAAGGAATAGTCAGTCCACGCAGGAAGCTAAAGGGAACCGCACGGCTTTATTCCAAAAGAGAGCTTAAAAAGCTTGCCCACTGTTGGGAGTATATAAAGAAAGGGGTTAAAATGAAGGGGTTAAAGATTATTTTAGGGATGGAAAAGAAGCGAGACGAAAGGTAAAAAATTTTTCGGAATTTTTTAGCACTCTCATGATGCGAGTGCTAAAAGGAGGTGGTGTGGAACCGGGTAAAAAAGCAAAATCCAACCAAACGAAGCAAAAATAAAACCTAAAAATAAATTTTAAAGGAGGTGTTAACTATGGCGATTATACCTTGGAGACCAAAAGAAATGTGGTGGGATCCCTACAGGGATCTGGAAGCGATTCAGAATGAGATGAATAGAATGTTTGATTCCTCTTTAGTGAAATGGGGAGATAGGGATGTGGGCTTGCTTGAAGGCGCTTGGAGTCCAGCAATAGATATTTACGACTCTAAAGACAATTGTTTAGTTAAGGCCGATATCCCAGGGATGAAAAAGGATGAAATAGAAGTTTCTGTTCACGGGGATACCTTAATAATAAAGGGTGAGAAAAAGCAGGAAAAAGAAACAAAGGAAAAAGACTTTATTAGGACAGAACGCTTCTACGGCGCATTCAACAGAGCTATACGTCTTCCTGCGGCAGTAGACGCGGCTAAAGTAAGCGCCAGCTACAAGAATGGTGTATTAGAGCTTGTGCTTCCCAAAAAAGAAGAGTCGAAACCAAAACAGCTTAAAATTGACATAAAGTAACGCCTTGCTTTCAGGCGTTACTTTATCTTTAGAAGGAGGTGTTAACTATGGCGATTATAAAAAGAAAAGTACAAGAATACCAGCCTAGAGTTATACAACCTCTGGTTAATATACGTGAAGAGGAAAAAGAGATCATTCTGGAAGCTGAAATGGCTGGCTTGACCAAAGACGATATATCGCTTGATCTTAAAGGAAATGAATTGACCTTAAAAGGAAAGTCGGGTAGAGGCGACGGCACTATTCCTAAGGGATATACCGTAGTTCATAAGGAGCGTTGTCCACTGGAATATATCCGTACCTTTATTATCGGCGAGGAAATCGACAAAAACAGAATCGACGCTCAATATGAAAACGGTATCCTAAAAGTTAGGTTGGCTAAATCAGAAGCGGCTCAACCCAAAAAGGTCGAAATTAAAGAATAGGGATGCTTAAAAGGTGTGGCGCGTCAATCACGCCACACTTTGGCGGCACAAGTTATTTTAGCAAAGGGGGGTGTTCAATTATGAAGAAAATCGATGTGTTTGATGTATTCGCGAACGGATTTTCATATACCTGGAAACATCATCTCATTCACGGTCTGCTGCTTCTTGGTTTTGGACTGGCGGTATTATTCTTTCCGCAACTTCTTGTGGCAATGGTTGCTTCCCTTTTCATAATTATAGGCATCTCCTTTATTGGATTTGCTTTTTCAATAAAACGATTTAGCAGGCGGTATAACGATTTCCGCGACGAGATTTTTACATTATTTTAAGGAGGCTTATAAAAGAATACTTAAAGCAGAAAGGATGCATACACCATAAAAACCATCACAAACAATATAATTTCACATTGGTAATGTTGATGTTTTTCTGTGGGGTAAATTCTTTTGTAAGCGCCGAGGAGACGACCGATCCCGCAGCATTACTTGCTACGAGCGAACAAAAGGAAATGGAGCAAAATATCGAAATTGAGAAAGAGGCAGAGCTCGAAGGCGCGCAAGAAAATGTTACCAAAGATGCGATATTAGCGATCCAAGAAACAGAGGACGCTTTAGAAGCCCTTTATGATGGTGACAAAAAGAAGGCTTTAGCGGCTCTGGAGAAAGTTATAGGTAAGCTGGATATTTTGCTGGCGCTCAACCCTGAATTATCACTTATCCCTATAGATGCCCGCATTGAGGCTTCAACCTGATAGCTGATGGGGCTGCCATAAAGGATATAAGGAAAGGAGCCGAGTTCATGATGGTAAAGGGCTATCTTCAGGCAGCCAAAGGACTCCTTAATCAGCTATCAAGCGAGGTCAGGGTAAATACATATCACTTACCTTATACAGACATATCCTCTCGCTATCAGGAAAATAGCCCGGTTAATAGATCAGGATAAAATCGATGAAGCAAAAGTTTTATTGACTCAGACATTAAATACATTAGTTATTACAACGCGCGTTATACCCATACCTGTTTTAAACTTTTAACTCATGACCGCTAAGGCCTCTAATATCACAGAGGATACTGATCCTAAGGACCTGCCGCTGATAAAAAAGAAGAGGTTTTAGACGCTTTGAAAAAAGCGAAAGAACAGCTTAAGATAGCTGAGTTGATGGGGTATGGTAAAAAGGATCGTGAATTTGCCGAAATAGACATAGACATACGAGAGATAGATGGTAAGATATCAAAAGACGAAAAAACTATAAAACTTTTTGATGAATTGACAAAGCGTATTAACGATTTTAAAGAGCGTATTTCCAAACAGTAAATATTTTAAATAGGGAGTGGGGGAAATGGGGAAGAAAGAAGAATATCTCAAGAAGTTTACCGCTCAGTTAAGCGAATGGGGCGGTAAGATTGAGGGATTCAAAAAAAGCCGACAAAGCCCTCGCTGAAACTAAAAGCGAGCCGAGCAGGCATATTAAGGAACTGGAGCATAAAAAGGAAGCAGTTTCGCTCAAAATCGAAGAGATAAAAGAGGCGGGTTCGGGCGCCTGGGAACATCTTAAGGGGGTCTTGAAAAAGCTACTGATGATTTTAAACATACTTTAAGCTCAGTAAAAGAGCGGTTTAAACTGAAATAGTATTGGGTTTGTTGCGTGCGGATTACGAAGTAAAGGAGGGAATAATTATGAGAGTTAAACCATTAGCGGACAGGGTTCTTGTTAAGTCTCTCGAGGCCGATGAAAAGACTAAGGGAGGTATAATACTTCCTGACACTGCCAAAGAAAAACCGCAGGAAGGTAAAGTAATAGCGGTTGGCAAGGGAAAAGTAACAGAGGAAGGTAAACTGAGACCACCTGAGGTAAAAGTAGGTGATAGGATATTGTACGGAAAGTACTCAGGTATCGAGATTAAGATTGAGGAAGAGGAACATCTGATTATCCAAGAAGAAGATATTCTTGCCATAGTCGAAAAGGGAGGTGATTAAAATGGCAAAGCAGTTATGTTTCAGCGAAGAAGCAAGGAATAAGATATTGAGAGGTGTAGAGAAATTAGCAGACGCGGTCGCGGTAACATTAGGCCCCAAGGGTCGAAATGTGGTTGTGGATAAAAAATTCGGTTCGCCGACTATTACCAAAGACGGTGTTAGTGTTGCCAAAGAGATAGAACTGGAAGACTCCTATGAGAATATGGGTGCGCAGATGGTGAAAGAGGTTGCTGAAAAGACTTCAGACACCGCGGGTGACGGAACCACTACGGCTACTGTTCTTGCGCGGGCCATTTACCGTGAAGGATTGAAAAATGTAACGGCCGGTGCAAATCCCATGAGTATAAAAAGGGGTATAGATAAAGCGCTGGAGATGGTGATAGCTTCGTTAAAGAGCTTGTCAAAACCCGTAAAAGAAAAGAGAGAAACAGCCCAGATAGCCACAATTTCTGCAAACGGAGACGCGACAGTTGGCAGTCTTCTCGCCGACGCGATGGAGAAGGTCGGTAAAGACGGCGTTATTACGGTTGAGGAAGCGAAATCCATGCAGACCAGCCTCGATATAGTGGAAGGGATGCAGTTTGACGAGGGCTACCTTTCTCCTTATTTTGTAACCGATGCCGAAAAAATGGAGTGTGTGCTTGAAGACCCCTATATCCTCGCGTATGAGAAGAAAATATCAGCCGTTAAAGACCTGGTGCCTCTTTTGGAAAAGATCGCCCAGCAGGGGAAGCCCCTTCTCATTATTTCGGAAGAAGTGGAGGGAGAAGCCCTGGCGACTCTGGTAGTCAACAAAATAAGGGGGACGATAAGCTGTTGTGCGGTAAAGGCGCCTGGTTATGGCGATAGAAGAAAAGCTATGCTGGACGATATCGCCATATTAACCGGCGGCAAAGCCATCATGGAGGATTTGGGGATAAAACTCGAAAGCGTAGAGGTTGCCGATTTAGGAACGGCAAAAAGAATAAAAATTGACAAGGAAAACACTACGATTATTGAGGGCGCTGGAAAGAAAAAGGCGATTACCGGCAGGATAGAGCAGATTAAAAAAGAGATTGAGAAATCCGATTCTGACTACGACAAAGAGAAATTGCAGGAGAGACTGGCAAAGCTTGCTGGAGGAGTAGCAGTGGTAAATGTCGGCGCCGCTACGGAAACAGAAATGAAGGAAAAGAAGGCCCGGGTTGAGGACGCCTTGCACGCCACAAAAGCGGCTGTTGAAGAAGGGATTGTTCCTGGAGGCGGCGTAGCTCTTCTTAGAGCTATTCCCGGTGTTGATGAATCAAAGTTTGAGGGCGACGAAAAAATAGGCGCGCAGATAATTAAACGTGTTCTCGAAGAACCAATAAGGCGTATAGCGGAAAATGCCGGTATCGAAGGCATTGTGGTTGCCCAGAAAGTCAAAGATGGGGAAGGCTCTTTTGGTTATGACGCACAGAAGGATGAATACGGAGATCTTCTGAGTGCGGGGATCGTCGATCCGACAAAAGTGGTAAGGCTCGCGATACAAAACGCGGTTAGCATCGCCGGTCTTATGATAACCACGGAGGCGTTGATCGCGGATCTTCCCGAAAAAGAGAAGTCCGCTCCGGCTATGCCGCCATCTCCAGAATATTGATCGGTATTTAAAGATAAAGAATATCTCCTGTAACCGCGTTATTACGGATACAGGCGATATCAACCTTAAAAATAGCAAATAATGAGGTAGCTATGGCTGTAAAAAAAGAAACAAACACTTTTCAATATAAAGCGGAAATGAAACAATTGCTTAATATTATCGCGCATTCGCTTTATACTCATCCTGAGGTATTTTTGCGCGAGCTTATTTCAAACGCGTCTGACGCACTCAACAAAGTACGTTTTCGTAAACTGACTGACAGAAACATAGTTGATCCTGACGCGCCATTGGAGATTCGTATTGATATCAACGAAAAAAAAGAAACTTTTTCGATAGAAGATACCGGAATAGGGATGACCCAAGAGGAGCTGATTAACAATATAGGGACCGTTGCCCGGTCAGGCACGACGGAGTTCCTTGAAAAGCTTAAAAAGGAAAATAAAAAACTCGATGAAAGCCTCATCGGACAGTTTGGGGTAGGTTTTTATTCGGTTTTTATGGTAGCTGATGAGGTTACGATTGAAACGCGTCATGCCGATCCCAAATCTAAAGGATTGCGTTGGAAATCAACGGGCGAGGATTCATACAGCATCGAGGAAATCGATCGTAAACACAGAGGCACGAAGATATTCTTTAAATTGAAGAAAAACGCCAAAGAGTTCTCGCAGGAATACAAGGTTAAAGAGGTTATTAACAAATACTCTAACTTCGCCGACTTTCCAATATTCCTTAAAGGGGAGAAAGTCAATAAGATAACCGCGTTATGGCGCAAAAAAAGCGACGAGATAAACGAGAAAGAAGCGAATGAGTTTTACAAATTTATCAGCAACGATTTTGACGACCCTTTGGGGTATTTTCATCTGGATATAGAAGGAACAGTCAGTTTCAAGGCGCTTCTTTTTATTCCCAAGCACGCGCCGTATGATCTTTGGCATTTACAAAGGGAAAAGTCACTGCACCTATACTCCAATAAGATACTTATCCAGAGCGACTGCAAGGAACTCTTGCCTGAATATCTGCGGTTTGTGCGAGGCGTAGTAGATACGGTGGATATACCATTAAATGTGTCCCGCGAAACTGTTCAAGACCATCCCGCGATGGCTAAAATACGGACTTCTTTATCCGGAAGGATTCTTAAATATCTGGGTGATTTGGCGGTGAAAGAAAAAGACAGATTCGAGAAGTTCTACAGGAATTTTTCACCTTTTTTGAAAGCAGGTATTAACAGCGATTTTGCCAATAGAGATAAATTGATGGAACTGTTGCGTTTTGAATCTTCACTTAAAAAGCCGGGTGAACTTGTTTCTTTCAAAGATTATATCACTTCAAAAAAAGATGGACAGAAAGAAATTTATTATCTTTGCGGCGAACATCGCGCCGGCGTGGAGAAAAACCCCAATCTCGAATATTTTAACAAAAAGGGAATAGAAGTTCTTTTTATGATTGACCCAATAGACGCTTTTATTATGCCCTCTATTCCTGAGTATGAAAAACATCCGGTTAAATCAATAGAAAAAGCCGATATTGAGCTTAGTCCGGAAGATAAGATTGAAAAGCCGGACAGTAATCTCACAAAATCGCTTCTTACCTTGTTCAAAGAAACGCTTGGCGACAAGGTCGAGGACGTTACGGCTTCTAAAAGGCTCGTGGAATCGGCGGTAACGCTCGTGGCGGGCAAGAATGCCCTTGACAGCCACGCCGAGAAGGTTATGAAGATAATGGATAAAGATTTCAAGGG
>QNCD01000010.1 GCA_003644385.1 Candidatus Omnitrophota bacterium | reverse complement strand
GTACCCCCGCCATTTTAAGGGTCAGGGAACTCTATCCGCTCTCACTCATTTTCGGTACAGGGGGAGCATTACTCGTTTTAAGAAAGAAGTGGAATGAAAAGCCCGTCTTTATTGGCTATTACGCCTATTTCATTATCCTCCTGCTCTATTTAGGCAGTCATCCGCATCTCTTAAACTTTGGAAGATGAAAATACTCTTGATTAAGCCAAAATGGTTTGTGGATGGAGACCCGTATAATAGATATCATGATTTAACCCGGGTCCCGCCCCTGGGACTGGGAATTATTGCCGCCTTATCTGAAGGACACGAGGTGAAGATTGTTGATGAAGATGTGGAAGAGATAGAGTATTCTCCAGACTGGGACCTGGCAGGACTTACTGTTGTAACGTTCACCGCGAAAAGTGCTTACAGGATTTCAGAGCGTTTTAGAAGCTATGGAGTGAAGACGGTTCTGGGGGGACCCCATCCTTCCCTTGTACCGGAGGAAGCAGGAGCGTACTGCGATTCCGTCCTCATAGAGGAGGCGGAGACAGTGTGGAAAAAGATATTGAAGGATGCGGAAAGGGGGTTCTTGCAGAAAGTTTATTACGGGGGATATTTGAAGAATTTAGACGAAGTACCACTCCCCAGAAGAGACCTGTTTGCCAGAAGTTATTTTCACAGCGCCATACAGTTTACCCGGGGATGCAGGAATCACTGTACTTTCTGCTATCTGCAGTCTGTTCCGTGGAAAGAGTACAGAAAGAGGAGTCCGGAACATATCTCCCGGGAGATGAGTCAAATTAAGGGTAAATATCTCTTTATTATTGACGACAATCTTTTTATAGACAGAACATATGTGAAGGAGGTGCTGAAGGCGATATCTTCCTCAGGGAAGAGATGGTGGATACAGGCCAGTACGTCTGTGGCAGAGGATGAAGAGGTTCTGGATTTAATGGTTCAGTCCGGGTGTTATGCTGTATCCATCGGCTTTCAGTCAGTAGACCATGATAGCTTAAGTTCTGCAAAGGCGATTCATAACATAGGCAAGGAGTATAAAAGGGTTGTAAAGAATTTGCATAGAAGAGAGATATTCGTAGCAGGGTATTTTATGTTTGGGTTTGACAGCGAAAATGCAAATATTTTCAGGCGCACCATAGAGACCATTAAAGAGATGGAACTGGATGATGCGCTCTTATACATCCTCACACCTTATCCGGGCACAGAACTGTTTAAGAGACTTCAGATGGAAAGCAGGATTATAGACTGTGACTGGTCAAAGTATTCCTGGTACAGGTGTCATTTCAAACCCAAATATATGTCTCAGGAAGAACTGGAAGAGGGACTGAAAAGAGCTTACCTTGAACTGAACAGGTATTTCAGGGGAGAAGTTTTTAAAAAGATATGGAAGAACAGGGGCTTCCTGTTCAGGGATATACGGTTAGCGAACAGAATTTTAAGGAACCATATGAATAAGGTGGTGCTGGAGAAAATACCCTGACCTATTTTTGCAATGGAATTGCAGAAAATGCCCTTCAAGGATACCCGTAAAAGAGCGGACCAATTTTTTCTTCATTTGAAAAAAGATAGACTTTAGTTTAACCAACAAATACCCGGTTTAAAAGCAAGAGGTTTTTATGAGGTCTCATCGAATCATTCTCCTTTTCTTCTTCCTTTCAGGAGCATGTAGTTTGGTTTATGAGACTGTCTGGATAAGGATGCTATCTCTCATATTTGGAGGAACAGTCTGGGCGATTTCTACGGTTTTATCTGCTTTTATGGCTGGATTGGCTATAGGTAGCTGGTGGTTTGGAAAAGAGATAGATGGTAGATGGCAGGTGGCAGATGGCAAAAAGATTTTTGCTTATTTAATGGCAGGAATTGGAATCTACTGTGCCTTTACTCCAATTTTGTTCAATGGAATTGAGAAATTATACATTTCACTTTTCACATTAAACATTTCACAATATTTCTTACACATTACACGATTTATTCTGGGCTTCCTTGTGATTCTCATTCCAACTGCTCTAATGGGTGGTACTTTGCCTGTGCTTGCAAAGCATTTTTCCATTTCACATTTCACATTTAACATTTCACAGAATGTTGGTATTCTTTATTCAGTAAACACCTGGGGTGCTGTATTTGGGGCATTTGCTACTGGATATATCCTCATTATGTTTTTAGGTGTAAAAGGGACACTGTATCTTGCTGCAGCAATAAATCTTTTAATCGCTGGTGTGATGTTTCTTTCATCCAGAAATGTAGGGGTGAACCGCCATGTTCACCCAAAGGACGACACAGCGGTCGTCCACTACAGCCCGATAAATCGGGCAACTACAACCAAACCCTCGCTACTCGCTACTCGCTACTCGCTACTTATTTTAATTGCTATTGCCCTCTCGGGCTTCACCGCCCTTTCATATGAAATTGTCTGGACAAGGGTTTTGTCAATGATTCTCGGTTCCTCAGTCTATGCTATTACTATTATACTTTGCACATTTCTTGCTGGCATTGCTCTGGGTAGTATGATTTATGCTAAATTTTCAAAGAATGCAGGGATAAACTGTCCTAACTCAGGGGACACTACATCATCTCTCCCTTGCAATTCAATAGAGAGGGCAACTATATTGTTTGGGTTTTTGGAAGCAGGGATTGGTGTCTCAGTTTTACTGTTAATCCCGGTGTTCGGTGTTTTACCTTTGCTCTTTCTCGGAATATTTAAAACAGTTGGTTCATACTACAGTATGTTCACCTTTTCCCAATTTTTGCTTTCTTTTAGTGTAATGCTTATTCCCACTGTATTGTTTGGTGCAACATTACCATTGGCATGCAAGGTTTATTCTGTAGGGGCGTACGGCTCTGTCCGCCCGAAAAGGGACGACACAGCGGTCGTCCCCTACAATGTTGGAACCTCTGTTGGCAATATATATGCAGCTAATACAATAGGAGCAATACTTGGTTCACTCTTAACAGGTTTTTTGTTCATTAATTTATTCGGATTACAAAGGACAATCTTCTATATCTCTATGGTAAACATGCTCATTGGACTCTTCTTTCTTTCATGCAACATTACACCTCGCAGGCTGAAGTCTGCCTGTCCGTCGCACATAGCGTGCTATGGAAGGCGGGCGGCTACCATTGTTATTTCTTATTTGCTACTCTTTTTCTTCCTCCCTCCCTGGAATAAATTTATCTTAAATAGCGGGGTCTTTGCTTATGCTAAAATCTATGCTGAAGAGAGTAACAGATTTACTGAATGGAAGAAGATGATGCAGGAGGGAAAAATCCTCTATTACAAGGAAGGCCTTCATTCTACAGTTATGGTCAGACAAGACCCTGAGACAGATATAATATCTCTCTCAATTGATGGAAAGGTTGATGCATCAAACAATATAGATGGTGATATGTATACGGAACTTTTAGTAGGGCATCTTCCTCTTATGCTCCATTCAAATCCTGAACGGGTATTACTGATTGGACTGGCAAGTGGAATAACCCTTGGTGCAGTACAGAAGCACAAAGTTAAAGAGATAATCTGTGTAGAAATAGAACCAGCCATGAAACAGGCATGCAAATTTTTTAATAAATGGAACCAGAATTGTTTGCAAGATACACGTACAAAACTCATAATTAATGATGCGCGTAATTATCTTCTTTCCGTTAAAGAGAAGTATGACATAATTATCTCTGAACCATCCAATCCATGGATTTCCAGTTGTTCAAAGCTTTTTACTAGAGAATATTTTGAGATTTGTAAAAAGAGATTAACAAAGAATGGAATATTCTGCCAATGGTTTCAACATTATAAGATGTCTCTAAGAGATTTTAAGATTGGGATAAAAACCTTTCAATCAGTCTTTCCCCACACATCTCTCTGGCTGAGCGGCGGGGGCGATACAATTTTAATTGGCACAGGGCAGGCGTTAAAGATAAAATATGAAGTGTTAAAAGAGAGATTCAAAAATTCCAATATCAAGTCAGATCTAAAGAAAATGGTTTTAGATAAGCCCGCCTCCTTTCTAACGAACTTCTTGATGGGCGAAAAAAGAGTTATAAAATATACAGGGGATGTTCTGCCCCTTAATACAGATAACCGTCCAATAATTGAATTTTCTGCCCCCCGGAGTTTATATAACTCTGATGCCCAGCAAAAGAATTATTTGAGCATGGTAAATGCAAGAGAAAGTGTATCCCCGTTCTTAAGCTACAAGAAGGAAGACTCAATTAAATTGCACTTTAGACTTGCCAATGCGTATATAAAAAGAGAATTTTATAACCAGGCACTACAGGAACTTTTAGAAATAATAAAAAAGAGGCCAGCCCATAAAGTTGCTCGCAATATGTTAGGATATGTTTATCTGTGTATAGAGGATTATGACAAAGCCAGGGCGGAGTTTCAGTATCTCGTTACGACCTATCCCAATTTCGCCCCTGCCTTTATAAACATGGGTCAATATTATCTTGCTCTGGGAGATTATGAACAAGCAATTAAGATGCTTAAGAAAGCTATCAAAATTTGTCCTCAAAATGCCTTGCCTTATAATAATCTGGGGAATATCTATCGTAAACAGAAAGATTATGATAGAGCAATTAAAGAGTTTAAGAATGCTATTAAATTAAATCCGGAGCTTTACATTGCTTATGATAACCTCGGTCTTGTATATTTACGCAAAGGATTAATTAACCAAGCGATAAAGGAGTTTAAGAAAGCAATCAGCATATTTCCCGATTTTGCACCTTCTTATTTTCACCTGGGTACTGTTTATGATCGGCTTAATATGACAAGTGAAGCAGAAAGGATGTTTAACAGAGCCATTACGCTAAATCCCAAATATAGAAGAGCATTTATAAAACAGAAAGCAAAGCAGTCTTAATCAGTGCCAACCTTTTTATAACAGAAACATTTTAGTTTGAGAGTCACCGGAATGGTCGTGAATTGAATTTTTTTAAAAAGCACTGTATAATTAAGTTAAAAAGGGCTAATTGCGGTTTAGCATTGTAAGCAGAGGTTCGGTTTGTCAGCGCGAGAATACAGTAAAGGACTTTTGAAATGAGCAAGAAGAGAAGAGCGGTTATATTTAATATAGCCCGCTCGTATAAAGAAGCAAAAGAGTTTGCTATCAGATACGAAATATCCCTTACTCCAGAACAGAGATTAGATATTTTACAATCCATGAGAGAGGATGAATTACTGTTTAGAAATGCGCGTAGAAAAAGACTTCGAACAATTCATAAAGTCATTAAAGGAAAACGGAGTTAAGTACTGTATTGTTGGTGCATATGCAGTTGCCTTTCATGGACATACCCGGGCAACAAAAGATATGGATATCCTGGTTGAACCCTCGGTGGATAATGCCAGAAAGATTATCTCCAGTATAGAGATGTTTTTCAATAATGACCTCGGTCTTAAACCCGATGACTTTACAGGAAGAGGCAAATTTATCCAGCTTGGTTATGCTCCCAATCGCATTGATATTATAACAGATATTCCAGGTGTGGATTTTCGTACTGTCTGGAAGAATAGAGTTAAAAGCAGGTACGGTAATCAGGAAACCTATTTTATTGGATTAAATGAGTTAATCAAGTCAAAAAAAGTTTCTAAAAGGCCGGCAGATAAGGACGATATTGAATATCTCCAAAGAGCAAAGAAAGGGGCCATCTGTTCCTCCCGCCGCCGCAGGGAGGTTGCGAAACGCAAAAAAATGTGTTAAAATTATAATAGAAGGACTTTCAGAGAAACGTTTTCAAAGTAAGGCCTCAAGCACTTGACATTTTAGAAAACCTGGATTATATTTATAGCAGTGCTAAGGCCCGAAAAAGGCAAACCCCGGGAAACCGGGGGGCGTCCCGGAAAGTCAAGACGACCAACGGGACTGCGGGATGTCCGGAATAAAGAGGATGTTTCGTAGCAAAACCACAGGCCCCACGTGGGTGGCTGGGTTACCGAAGGCAGAATAATGAAAAAAATCAGAAAGGCCGATTGCCAGCGTCCACGTGAGCCTGCGAGAAATCGAGGTCAGGACGTGAAAATGGTGAATCGGCTTTTCTTTTTAAGTTGTCTTATTCTCACCCTCACAGCAGGACTCCTGTGGGGTGCGCCCTTCTGCAGTATGGAGGAAGAGCTTACCCTCAGTTTTACGCCAGCCCAGTCCGGCCTTATCCGCAATGGCATTACTTCTCCTTCCACCCTCTCCCGGGCTTCTGTGCCTGTATTTGACGGGATATTTAAGGACCTGGACCTCAGGGACAGGGAGAACAGGCCTGTTACAGGAAGTAAATATAAGGTATCCCTGGATATATATGATTTAAAGAGTGAAATAAACTCTTTAAAGAAACAGTTGAGAATTACCTTTATCCAGGAAAACGAAGTGGAAGGAAGGAATTTACACCTCTACTGGCAGAAGACAGAGGGTAAACCCTGCCAGATAGCCACTCCTCTCCCCAGGTTTAATGCCCCCAAGTCCTGCCTCTCCCTTATAAGAAAAGAAGAGAAACTGAAAGAGATAAACGAAACTTCCCACCAGACAGAGGTTGGCGGTGTCCCTTCTCTGGCTGGTATGTTGCTATTCTCGTTATTTAAACTTCCTTCCAAAGAAGAGCCGCGATTCCATTTTAGAATAAAAAGAGAATAATACAGGCCTCTCGTGCCGAGAGGAAGGAAAATCTAACTTTTAACCGTTAACTCTTAACTTTTAAAAGATTTTTCTTCCTGTCGGCATTTTTATTTAACGCGGATTACGCGGATTAAAAAACAGATTACGCAGATGAAAGGAAAAGGGATGGATAAGAGAGTTAAAAAGGAGATTTTAGAAATTTTCCGGAAAATGGGGAAGAACCGCCGTCTCAGGATTATTCCTGTAAGGAGACCGGATTATCCCTGTAAGGTTGAATACACCAGAAAAGGGATCAAGATATGGACACTGCATTAATCTATAATATTAATGGATACAGAGTTGTCATCAGGAAGAGAAAGGATGGATACTATACAGCCCGATGTTTTAGCCCAAAAGGCATCTCCATTGGCCGCACCCCTGGAGAAGCATTAAAGAAGCTGGAGGAGACCATCAGGGTCTGCGGAAGACTTTATCATTTAGAGGTGATGTGATGGGTATTTATTTGCGAAAAAAAGTGAAAAATGTAGTTGCAGACCTTGGTCTGCAAAGTGTAGTTGCCCAATTCATTGGGCTAAAAAGCCTGATAAATCAGACAACTACAGTATTGTGCAGTAAATTGCGCAGACTAAAGTCTGCCTGTCCGTCGCACATAGCGTGCTATGGAAGGCGGGCGGCTACAGTATTATGTAGCAAAGCAAACTTTGCCACTACAATTCTGCCTTTTACACGTTACACATTACACATTACACGTTACACGGTTTTGTTGCTACTTGCTACTGGTTTGGTAATGGCCCAGGAGTTTGATGTAAGAGCACGGATAAGAGAACTTAAGAATAAAAATGTCAGTGTTCGGGTCCAGGCTTGCGAAGTCCTCGGTAAATCAAGAGATAAGAGAGCAATTACTGCCCTGATAGAGAGATTTAAAAGAGAGGAGAACATTGCAGTTAAAGAGGCCATCCTTGAGGCCTTAGGTGCTATTGGAACTGAGGATGTTTTACCTGGCATAATGCTTGGCTTAAAGGATAAAGAGCCCGGGGTTAGAATGAGTGCAGTGGCCTCTTTAGCGTATATTCAAGGAGAACAGGCCAAGATCCTGCTAAAAAGAGTGCTACAAGACAAGACTGAAAAAAATAGTGTAAAGAAATTTGCTCTTCGTGCTTCAGGAATGAGAAAAGAGAAGGATTTAGTGAATGACATCAGGGTGATTTTAAAGGACAGAGACAAAGGAGTAAGGGCAGAGGCAGCTCTTATCTTAGGCGAGATTGGAGGGGGAGGGGCAGAGGATGCTCTTCAAGAAGCATTAAATGATGATGACCCTGTTGTTCGTCAGGCAGCAGTGGAAGGGTTATCAAAGATTGATACAAAAAAGGCCAGAAAAAAGATAGAGAAAGCGTTAACAGATAAAGATGAGAAAGTGAGAAAAGCAGCCAGAAGGTATCTAAAGGGAGAGAAGAATGACAGGAAAAGAATTTTTAAATAAAATTGGTAAAACCAGAAAAGACTATATCGGTGAGTTCTTTAATATCCTCAGGCGAAAAAAGGTAAAATTCTGTGTTATTGGAGGGCTGGCGGTTAATGCTTATGCAGAGCCAGTGGTAAGCTTAGACCTTGATGTGGTGGTTATTTCCCAGAAATTAGGGGAATTAAAGAAGTTATTATCAAAAAAGTTTAAGATTAAAAAGTTTGAGCACAGCATAAATATTTCTTTCCCCCGCGCTGATATAAAAGTACAGATACAGACAGATGAGAGATATCAGGAGTTTATAAAAAATGCCAGAAAGAAAACAGTTCTGGGGTATAAGGTTCCTGTAGCCGGGGTGGAAGATGTTTTAAAAGGAAAAGTTTGGGCGTATCAGGATAAGAAGAGAAGAGCCAGTAAAAGAATGAAGGATTTAGCGGATATTATGCGGCTATTGGAGGTAAAACCTGCTCTCTCTGGGTTACTTCCCAGAAAATTAAAGAAAGAAATAACAGGAAAATAAAATGGACACTGGCTGGCGAAAAATGAATAGACCACCCCTCACTCTACCCTCTCCCCTGATGGGAGAGGAAAAAGGTGAGGGGGAACGCAGGCTAAAACCTGCCTGTCCGTCGCACATAGCGTGCTATGGAAGGCGGGCGGCTACTATTTTGGCCAGCAAAGCAAGTTTACCCCGTAGCATCCCGAAGGGATTGGTTCGGGGCTTTGCAACTACAATTCTGCCTTTTACACGTTCCACGTTCCACGTTCCACGTTACACGTTGACCCTCCTGCTTCTGGTGTTCCTGGCCGGGCCTCTTATGGGAGCAAGCGCTGATAAATTGTACTTAAGAGATAATACAGATTTAGGAGGAAGTGAAGTTGGCCCAGCAATTGAGCCAATGCCAAACTCAAATGCAGGGACAGAGATAAATGGAAATGACTGGGCAGGAAGCGGATGCTCCCAGATGACTATTGACGCTGGTAATTCTAAATTTGAAAATTTGGGTAATATTACCCTGGCCGACAATGAGCCGGACTATCATGCCTGTGGAAGGTGGATATCAGAGGTTTTAGCTGAGCAGACCTTTGATGCGTCTTACCTGTGGACAGTAAGGGCGGCCTGGAAAGAGTCTAACGCAGCCCAGAACCTTTATGCCAGGGCGTGCATATATTTATGGGATGGAGATGCAGACCAGTTTAAGGGATGGATTGTTGAACCAATGAGTTATGGAAGTGAGATGAGCCAGGACTTTACTGATTATACACCAATAAATGGTGTGGAAGGTTCAACCATTACAGCAGCAGTTGGTGATAGAATTGTTGTTGAGTTAAGAATAGAGCAGATCGGCTCAAGTAACACTGGGAATGATGCGTACTGGTGCGTTAACAGTCCATCAACCGAGGGTTATGGTGAGGCATACCTTGCCTGCTCAAAAGCAATTATTTTTGGCCCTCCTTATATTTCAAGTTTAAATCCATCCCAGGGACCAGAAGGCACAACTGTTGAGATTAATGGATTTAATTTTGGGAGTGACCCGGGTGATGGAAACCGGGCAACTGCCGCCAACCATGTAACATTTTCCAGCGGCGCAATTACTGTCCCTGATTCAGATTTTATCTCATGGACAACAAGCAAAATTACACTCAAGGTTCCAGTTGGAGCAGTTACCGGCGATGTTCAGGTGACCGTGGACAGTATTGACGGTAACAAGAAACCATTTATAGTTACGCCCAAGGTAACTTCCATTACTCCTGACACAGTGAGCCAGAACACCACATCATTTGATATTACAGTTACTGGAAGGACTTTTCGTTCAGACGATATTGTAACTATAAGAAGAGCAGGGACACCAGTTTCAGGAATTCCAAATCCAGTTCCATCCACTTATGTATCTGATACAGAACTCACTGCCACAATTACAATTGATTATAATGTTGCGGCTGGAACTTCTACATTAAGAGTAGAGAGAAACGGCGCTTCTTCTGAGTACGGTGAATATGATTGGCTTAACATTAATGATTACCCCACATCAAAACCGACTTTACCTGAGCCAAACTCAATAAAAAATAGTGTTCCCTGGATAAAGGGAACTGCTACCAGCCCGGGGATTGCCTTTGCTACTCCAGGAGTAAAGGTACAGATAAAGCGAGGAGCTGATTACTGGGATGGTTCAGCCTGGGGAACAACTGAGACATGGCTTGACTGCGTTAAGGATGGTACATCATGGGAGAACTGGCAGTATGATTCAAGCGCTGTTACCTGGACAACCGATGAGTATGAGATTAAAAGTAAGGCATTTAACAACAGAAATGGTGAGGAGTATGAGCCGGATATTACCGGTATTACCTTTTATTATGACGATGTCCCACCCACCACATCTAATACCCAGCCCCTGGATGGAAAGTGGCACAAGATAACCTTTGACTTTACCGGCACATCAGATGACAATTCTGGTGCATGGGGATTTGCTATGGATACAGTTACAGTAAGTATTTATAATGAAATATTATTACAATACTGGGATGGCTCTACCTGGGTGGACCCTCCTGCAGAAGGACAGGTATGGAACGTTGCCACTGGAACAAGTCCCTGGTCATATACCCTCCCTTCTGCAGAATGGACCCACAACACACGATACAGGGTTGTAGCAAGGGCTCTGGATAAAGCAGGGAACTGGTCTGAGGTTTATTCAACTTCTACCTTTACCTATGATTTATACCAGGCCGGTCCTCCTGAGGAGCCGGATTCTGTGGTTACAGTTCCTCCGGATAATTCTTACCGCACAATAGACCAGTTAAACACAACTGATATCTCCGGAACAGCCAAGGAGAACACTCAGGGTGGCATTTACCTGGTGAAGGTTGCTATAAAGAGATTAAGTGATAACCTATGGTGGAACGGAAGCGGCGCATTTAATGAAACTGCTGAAACATTTGTTAATGTTGATGATATAACTATAACTGATGCTTCACTTAAAAAGTACTCTTGGAGCTATGACATTGGCTCCCGTGGCCCTTCCTGGGATGAGGGTGTATCCTATGCTATCTATACCCAGGCAAGGGATAAGGTGAGTAATTTATCCGGCGGGGCAGACCCCAACATTGAGGTTACCTATACCACAAATACAGTAACTGTTGATACAATTGAACCTACAAGCGGAATTGAGGTTCCGGCCAATAATGACAGAAGGAGCAGTCTTAATACTATTTCCGGCACTGCCTATGACGCAACTGCCGGCATAAAGGCAGCTCTTGACGGGGTTAAAATAAGGATAAAGAGGGAGGATGGCCAGTACTGGCAAACAACCAATGTCTGGGACCCGGCCGAGGCATGGCTGAATATCTCAAACTATAGCTTTACCGGCTCAACCATGAACTGGAGTTATGATTCAAGTGTAGTTACCTTTAATACCGGCAAAACCTATTACATAAACTCCTGGTCACAGGACAATGTTCCTCTCTATCAGGTAGGTTTAACAACCTATACCATCATTTACGATACAACAACACCTGATACATATATCACCAATCCGGTTCATATGTCTTACCAGACCTCTGATTTTGTAATTAATGGAACTGCCTCTGAGGATTTAAGCGCGGTAAAGGTGAGGATACAGGATTTAACCCGGGGAACAACGTACTGGAACTGGGTTACCTCTTCCTGGCAGAGTGGCGAGACAGCCGAGTGCTGGGCAGATGCCAATACTTCAGAGGCAGGGTCAGACTATGATGCCTGGGACATCAGTTTTGATACAACTAACTTTACTAATCAGAACCAGTATGAGGTAAGGGCATACAGTTTGGACGAGTCAACCCCAACCAAGAATCAGGGCTCTTATATGGCTAATCTCTTTAGATGGGATATTACCCCTCCGGGCCAGGGTATTATTGAGCCTCCTGCAGGAAACCCGCTGAGGAACAACATGGACACCATAACCGGAACCGCCTCTGACAATTATACTCTGGATAGTGCTCAAGGAGCAAGAGTGGAAATATGGCTCTATGAGAATGAGACCTTCCGGTACTTTGATGGGACTGATTTCACCCGGACCGAGGCATACTGGCTCCTCTGCACCCAGAACCCGGACTGGGAAAACTGGAAGTATGATATTGCCTATTCAACCAATGTATTTTCTGACGGTGGCACAAATGATGAGTATGACATAAAAATAAGAGTAACTGATAATGCAGGAAATGTAGTTGAATCATCTGTTCGTACTTTTACATGGGACGATAATCCGGCTATTGCCACCATCACTAAGCCTGACCAGGACGTGCTTCTTAATTCCCTGGCATTAACCTCAGGCACAATCTCTGATGACGGCGGCGGGGTGCAGGATGTAAAGCTGCGCCTCTGGAACACCACTGATGATACATACTATAACGGTGCTGGCGGCTGGGGAGGGGAAACCTGGCTGGACAGCACTTCTTCTGGCTTTAACCTTTATACCTCATCCTGGGTATATAACTACTCTGACTGGCCGTCTGGCAAAGACTATCGTATTGACGTCAGGGGACTGGATGTGGTTGGAAATTTGCAGGCACTCGGCTCTCCGGGACAGGCAAACTGCCATACCTTTACCTTTGACAGCCAGTCCCCAGGTACTGGCATTGACAAGCCAGTGCCCAATGGGAAGTACGGGACTAATAACCCCATTACCAGTGTCTATGGCACCTCCTCTGACGACAAGAGTGGAGTAGCCAAGGTATATCTCTATATTATTGATATTACCACCACAACTTATGAGTACTGGAATGGTTCTATATGGACAGTTGCAATATCCACAGTTGATTGTGGGACATCCATTGACCCCTGGTCATATGATATGACTGGAGATTGGGTTGATGGACATAAGTATGAAGTAAGGTCAAGGGCAGTAGATAAAGCAAATAATTTAGGAGATTGGCCAGGCACTGGTCCACAGTTTGATTATGATATCTCCCTCCCCACTGCCACTGTAAAAGTACCTGGAGACGGGACAGAGGTGAGCTTCCTGGATGAGATTTCAGGAGTTGTGGAAGACTCCTACCCCGGCGGATACGGCTCAGGCATAAAGAACGTTAAGATAACCATCCAGGACCAGAGTAGTCTGGATTACTGGACCGGTTCAGCCTGGGGCGCAGAGACATGGCTCTCCTGCTCGGTCTCTGCCTTTATTGATACCATGACTGTCCAGTCCTGGAATTATACGAGTGTTCCTTCCTGGCAGGACTTAACTTATTATGAGGTGAGGGCAAGAGCAGAAGATAATTGCGGAAATTTTCAAATAGAAATTTCATCTTCAACATTTATGTATGATGCGACTGCGCCAATATCAAAGGTAACAACCCCTCAGGACGGCTCTGCATTAGAAGAGTCCTTCCCATTTCCCAAAGTTCAAGGTGAAGCATCTTCAGGAACAAAACAGATAACCAAGATAGAGGTTCAGATTAAGAATGAGAACGATGGCGATTACTGGACCGGTTCAGCATGGGGGGGGGAAACCTGGATTGAGGCAGTTACTGGCTCTGACATAAAGTACTGGTCATATAGCCATGGTATAACAGCATTTGAAAAGAATGAAAATTATACTTTTAGGTGTAGAGCAACCAATAATGAAAATAGGATAGAGGTCCCCGGGACAGGTAATGCGTTTCAGGCAAATGACAAGAGACCGGGCACATGGGTTGTTACACCTGCTCATGGCGGGGCATATAACTCTTTAACTGAGGTTACTGGAAAGGTGCAAAAAGATGCAACAGGTGCTGAGGTATCTTTATATAATATGACTGACGATACTTACTGGGATGGTTCATCCCAGTGGCTCACCTCCCAGAGCTGGTATCCAGTGACAACGTACGCTGAGCCGGATTGGAGTTACACACTTCCTGAGCTCTCAAACGGTAAAAAGTACAACATTTTATCCAGGCATGTGGGTGGAGAGGCAGCATCCATTCCTTTAAGTGGAGGAAATGTATTCCTTTTTGATACATCTCCTCCTTCTTCAGATATCACCACCCCTTTAAACAGCGGCCAGTTCTTTAACGCCCTCTCCCAGGTGGCAGGCACCTCTTCAGATGCCTTTGCCGGAGTCAAAAGGGTTGAGCTTTCGTTAGAGGATTTGACCTATGATACAACCTACTGGAACGGCAGTAGCTGGGTGGAAGGCGAAACCTGGTTTAATGCCACTGGCAAAGAGGACTGGACCTATGATACCGCTGCCTGGATTGAAGATGGGAAGAAGTATAACCTGCGCTCAAGGGGCGTGGATAATGCTGATAATACAGAATCGCCCTCTCTTGGCAAACAGTTTTACTATGATATTGCTCTGCCCACAAGCACCATAAAGTATCCTATAGACGGAGGGGAGTATGGAACTATTAGTGAGGTAAACGGCGAGGCCTATGACAGGCCGGGCCAATATGACTCATTTGATAAGGTTGAGATAAAGTTTCTGGACATAACCAATAACCAGTATTACCAGGGAAGCGGCGAGTGGGCTGGCACAGAGAAATGGCTTTCTGCCACATGGGATGTATGGGTCTCTACCTACATAACAAGGAACTGGAAGTGGGATGTGCCGGACCTGACTGGCAGGGACAACAGCTTTTTCCAGGTCTGGTCAAGATGCACGGATAAGGCAACCAATGTTGAAGATAATTTTGAAGTAACCAAGGACAGCGTAACCTTTAAGTATGACCCCTCTGCCCCTGTTTCCCAGATAACCGCTCCAAAGAATGGGACCACTGTTGACGACAACCTTCCAAGGATAATGGGGGAGAGCCACTGCGGAGCAGCCTATTCCATTACAGACAACTGGGTGGCTATCACCAAGGTGGAGTATGAGACCAGCTGGGGAAAGACGACCTGGTATTATTACCAGTGGGACGGTGGAGCATGGGTAGAACAGAGTGAGTATATATGGCTTTCTGCCGGCGCGCCGGCTGGCAATAAGGAGTACTGGGAATACACATCTGTTCCTGCTGACTGGGACTCAGGGGTCAACTATACCCTGGACAGATTTGAGCTCAGGTGTAAGTCCCGCTCCTCCAAGCCCACAGAGGGCGCGCCTTCAACCTCGGTTACCATTGACGTGAGCGGAGGGACCCCGTTCTCCTATACCACCTCCCAGACCCACGGAGAAGTAACGGCCCAGGTTAACACCCTCTCAGGAGCAGGTGTTGGAGACGTGCCTGCTGATGTAGAAGTCGCCATCCAGAAGATTGTCAACCCGCCCAATGACACCAATGACGGCGATGTGTGGAACTCTAACGGGAATGATGAATACTGGTCCTGGCCGAACAAGAGCTGGACCACCTCTCTGTACTGGGCCACCTCCACAGTAACCGGCAGTGCAGATGCCTGGAGCTGGTCCATTGATGTCTCTTCCAGCGGCTGGGACGTGAACTGGACATCAGACAAGTATTACAGAATCCTCTCCCGGGCAACAGACGAGACAGCGCACGGCGGCTCGGTCATTATGATAGATGTAGTTGGCCCCCAGTCCGCTGTTACTTCTCCCAATAGCGGAATAACATTCAAGGACCTGGCCACCATATCAGGAACAGCCCTGGACGCTGTCTCAGGAGTGGCTCAGAACGGGATAGAGGTTCAGATAAAGTATCTTAATGGAGGTACAACCTATTACTGGGATGATGGAGGGGTCCAGTGGGATTCCACAACAGTTCACTGGAACCAGGGGACCACTCCTGGCGGATCCGGGGGGAATGTTGTGAACTGGAGCTACAACTCCTCAGGAGTGAACTGGCAGAACGGGATTGATTACATCATCTCATCCCGTGGCATTGATAAGGGCGGCAATGTGGAGAGCCCTCCTCCCCTTGGTCCCACAGTGACCTGTGACAGACTTGGTCCCACTGCGGTTATTACCTCTCCACCCCAGGGCCGGATATACAATTTCTTCAGCCAGTGGTTTACGGTTTCAGGAACAGCATCAGATATCCTCTCCAATGTTGATTCAGTGGAAGTGAAGGTTATAAGAGAGGGGAGCTATCTCCAGGATGACTTCTCATGGACTGCAGCAGAGAACTGGCTCACCTGCACGGGCCAGAATATCTGGAGTGTGGATTTAGCCACCACTCCCTGGGTCAACTACAATAACCAGAGCTCCACGATTACAGCCAGGGCAACAGATAACTTAGGGAACATTGGCCCTGAATCAACCGGGATATGGTTTGTGTTTGACAACGAAAATCCGGTTTCAGTCCTCAATCTGCCTGACGGCTCCCACAACTACAATGACACTACAAGTCCCATAAATATGATATGGGGGACAGTCTCTGACAACCAGCAGATAAAGAAAGTCTATGTCCAGATTCAGAAGGGCTCACTGGATAAGTACTGGGATGATGATATCTCTGACTGGGTTGCCGGCGGGCACTGGAACCAGGTATCCATTCATACAACCTCATGGACATACACCTCAACTCCAGGCTGGCTCAACGAGTGGTCCTACCGTGTGTGGAGTTATGCAGTGGACACTGCCACAAACACAGAAGATGCAGGAACGTATAATGAATTTATATTTGACAATGCGCCTCCCTATTCAAATGTCACAACGCCTCTAAATAACTCCTACTGGAACACAGCCCCTAATATTACAGGAACATCATCTGATGCAGAGACAGGAGTGAAGGACCTTAAGGTCAGAATAAAGTACATTGAGAGCGGGACCACTTACTACTGGAACACAGTGAACTGGGACACCCCACAGGAGTGGATTGACACAGATGACCCTACTGTATCACCATGGACCATGACAGGAGAGCCGGCCGGCTCCAATTATGATACAGTCTATGGCGGTAAATCAGGCATAGGAAGGCTCTTTTATGTTGTCTCCCGCGCCGGTGATACCAAAGGAGCAGAATCGCCTCCCACAGGCGTGCTCAATTATGAGGACTATTCTGCCAACTGGAACCAGTACGTATGGGACCAGGCAAACGGCACAGCCACCATCACCTATCCCAGTGCCAACGGCTATGTCTCTGCTATCGGGGATGTCCAGGGAACCTGCTACGACGTGACCGGGGCCACCTATACTGTGCCCGGGGAGATAAGCGAGGAGGGCCGGATAGACGAGGTCTGGTTAAGGTTGTGGAAGTTAGAAGGCTCAACCACCTACTACTGGGACAGGGCCGCGGTGCCATCTACCTGGACAACAGTAAATACCTGGAGCCAGTGCGATCTCTCCGGCAATGCCACCTGGTGGCACCTGAACGATAACCCAACCTGGGAGACAAAGACCTACTGGGCATGTGCAAGGGCAAAGGATAAGGCAGGCAACTGGCAGGTTATCTATCCTACTGTATCCTTCAAGGGAGATTTTACAGATCCTGAATCTGTGTTCACTGTGCCTGGCACAGGAACCCCCACCTATTATAAGAGCGACATTAATCCCATTTATGGAACCTGCTCAGACCCTGCCCCGGGCAAGGTAGACCGGGTGGAACTGAAGATAAGGAACATCCACCCCGGGGATTCAAAAGAGGATCTGTACTGGGGATGGTGCGGCTCCTCCTTTTCCTGGACCAGTGATGAGTACTGGCTTGACGCTGGCTCCCCTTCTGGGCAGGACTGGTCATGGGCCACCACAGATGTAACATGGTCCGCCAGCCCCACAGGTGTGTTACACAGGTGCTGGGTCAGAGCCATAGACAAGGCAGAGAATACAGAGGCTGAGCATTACAGGGACTTTAACATGAAGGCAGAGATGCCTGAATCAAAGGTTACCTCACCCTCCCACAACGGGTATTATCAGACTGTGACCCAAATTATCGGGACCACTGACGATAATGCATCCTCAGTTGAGGTAAGCATCTCGTCTTCGCCAGGGTTCAGCACCTACTGGAACGAGCCAGATGATTCATGGCAGGCCTCAGTGTATTACAACACCACCACATGGGACGGAAGCCCTGCCAATCCCTGGAGCCTGAGTATCAATGATTCTGCTATCGGATGGGTGGAAGGGACAAAGTACAGGGTTAATTCCAAGGGGATAGGCCCCTTAGGGGAAGAGGACCCTGCCAATATTGAGGACGTGGAGTTTTATATTGACAACACCAAACCTGAATCAGAGGTCCAGACCCCTTCCCAGGGCAACCATTTCCAGAGTTTAGACCAGGTGAGCGGGACATCATGGGACCCCCCGCCCGGGATTGTAAAGGGTGTGAGTGTTTACATCAAAAAGAGCATAGGACTGGATGATTATTACTGGGACGGGAGCGCCTGGCAATTGGGTTCCCTTATCACTCTGAATGGTTCTCCTGGGGACGGATACTGGGGAGACCAGTCTGAAGCCTGGCAGTATAATATTTCCAAGCCCACTGTGTGCTGGGCTGATGAGATAACCCATTACGTTGGCTCAAGGTCAAAGGATGCCGTGCCACTCCAGGAGAGTGCCTGGTATGAGATATCATTTGTGATTGACCGCACCTCTCCTACTGCCTCCATCACTCTGCCGGACAGTTCTGTCCATTCTCCTTCCAACCTGCCTGAACTCAGGGGGGATATGACAGATACATCCCCAGGAGAGGTGAAGGAGATAAGCATAAAGTTAAGGAACGATGATACAGGAGATTACTGGAATGGCACGACCTTTGACGTGATTACTGATGAAAACCTGAGGTGGAGAACATCCGGCTCTGACTCCAACTTCACCCTGTTCTCTTCCTCCTGGACATACTCGGGCGTGAACTGGCAGTCAGGGTATAATTACACCCTGTACACAAGAGCTGAGGATAAAGCGGGTAACACCCAGCCTACTCCAGCACAGTTCTCCTTTATATATGACAGCGAAAAGCCATCCTCCAGAGTGACTGACCCTGCACAGGGAGAATACAGGAATACGCTGGCTACAATCTCCGGCACCTGCGAGGATCCTATGCTCTCAGGTGTAGTAATTTCCAATATTGACCAGGTAGAGGTCTGCTACAAAGGGCTCACCCCCCCCAATACAGGCTATTATAATGGCACAGACTGGACAAACAGCACGCCTGTATGGTACCTTACCAATGTTTCCACACCCACATGGTCCAGGTCCAGCCCCTTTGGTGCGGCCACGCCGGACGGCGATTATGCAATCTTTTCCCGGGCACTGGATAAGGCAGGAAACTACGAGGTTATGTCTGCCTCGGTCACCTTTACATGGGACAGGACACTCCCTGACTTTACCAGTATCACTCCTCCGGCTGGCGGTGGGACCAATGACGGGAAGGTGACCTTTCAGCTCACCGAGGAGCTCTCTTTTGGGAGGGTTATCTTTGAGAACACCACAGGGAACAATGAGCCCGTGGGTACCCAGCACATCTCTACACTCACTGCAACCCAGATGCAGACCATCTCTCCGGACACGGTCCAGCTTATTGTGAGCGGCCTGCTGAGCGGAGACAGCTATGATTTAACCATTGAGGGCACGGATTTGGCCAATAATAACAATGCAGTTACTAGCGCAGGTATTAAGTGCGACTTCAACCCGCCTGATTCGGGAATCTCCTCTCCAACAGGAAATTACAGATATTCCAATGCGCCCTCGCAAATCATTGGAACAGCCACAGACGATTACAGCGGCATAGACCAGACAGAAGGAAAGGTGAAGGTTAGGATCCAGGACTTGACCCTTGGAACTACCTATTTTAATGGAACAATATGGACTGATGTAGAGGTGTGGCTGGACTGCACCCCGGGAACTGAGCCAGAGTGGGCATATACAGTACCCACCCCCACCCAGACCTGGACCAATGGTCATGAATACCGGCTTACCTTTAAGGCTTTGGATAAGGCAGGCAATGAAGAGGATGCCTTTTCACCGGTCTCCTTTAAATACGATACGTTAAATCCTGCCTCAGCAGTAACTGACCCTGACCCGTTGGCTGGTTTTGCCAATACCCTGGGTACAATAAGGGGGACCTCCAGTGATAACTTTACTGGGATAGGTTCGGTTCAAATAAAGATTAATGAAAGTGGTACCAGCAACTGGTGGAGCGGCTCAGACTGGGGAGCAGAGCAGTGGCTTAATACCTCTGCTGATGATGGAGTATTTAACTCTAATAATGAACCATGGACATACAGTGATGGTCCGACTGGAGCTTTTCTTACCAGCGGCCAGGACTACATAATCTATTCCCGTGCCATGGATGGAGCAGACAACCTTGAGGAACCTTCCTCAGTCACCATTACAGTGGATGTCCAGGCACCGGTCTCCTCCACCACCTATCCCACCGCGGACTTTAATGATACAAACTGGGCAGCCAACAGCCAGACCATCAGGGGCTCCCATGCTGACGACCTCTCCCAGGTGAATATGGTGCAGATTGCCATAAACTGCATCAACCTTGACCAGCACTGGGAAGGTGGGACAGACTGGGTGGACGGAACCCAGACATTCTGGCTGGATGCCACAAATGTTTATCCCTCTTCATGGACCTATTCCCACGCCAACCTGTACTGGACAAGCGGCGGAGAATACAGGATTGTGGTCAAGGCAAGGGACACGGCACAGAACTGGCAGACTGCCTATGACACAGCCACCTTTATTTATGACATAGACGAGCCGGACTCTGAGCCCACATACCCTGCCCTAGCAGACTATGTGAACTCTCTCCCCACCACCATTTCCGGAACTGCCAGGGATAATCCCTTAGTAAACAGCGATATCTCAGAGGTGAGGGTCAACCTGAAAAGAACCGACACCAATGAGTACTGGCAGGGTGCATCGTGGCAGTCTTCACCTGAGAAGTGGCTTATCCATACCAGCCTCAGTTACAATGCTGGCTTGGGATGGTGGGACTGGACCAGGGATATCCCTTCCGGCGCATACACAAACGGCCGGAAATATGAGGTCCGCTCCAGGGCCTATGACTGGGCAGGGAATGAGCAGGTGATATATACCACCAACACCTTCATTTACGAGGCAGACGAGCCGGACTCAGTAATAGAGTTTCCCCTGGACAGCGGGTTCCTCGGCACTGCAGCAGATATATGGGGAACAGCTGAGGACTACACGGACAGCGGGGACCCGGACTACGAGAAGTCGGACATAGACAGCGTTGAGGTGAGAATCAGGAGGAATTCAGACGGCTATTACTGGGATGTTTCAGCCTCTACATGGATTGCTTCATCCAACTGGGAGCAGGCAGATGTCTGGCCCTCTTCATGGACATTCCCTGTGAGCCGCCAGCCTTCATGGGTAGACGGGAACCAGTATGCGGTCAATGCCCGGGGCATTGACCGGGCGGGCAATACAGAGGTAAGCATCGTCACCAATACCTTCACCTTTGACCAGACCCCACCCACATCAGTACTCCAGATGCCCCAGGACGACTCCGGGGGACCTGTGACCGAGGCATATATGAACACAATTTATGGAACATGCGCTGACATTTCACCCGGGGAGATAAAGAGAATGGAGATAATGATTAAGTGTCTTGGCTCTGATGCTCCGCCTAATGTGTATAACCATTACTGGAGAATCTCTGATTCTTCCTGGACCATGACTTCAACTTGGAACGATATCGGTTCTGCTGGTGGCCCTCCCGACTGGTCATGGGACTCCTCAGGAGTGGACTGGAAGTCAGATGCAGATGGAATTCTGTACCAGGTATGGTGCCGGGCAGTGGATAAAGGAGGAAATATTGAAGATGGGGATGCTGACGAGAATAATAACAAGTTCAATCTAAAAACCCCTCTTCCTAATACATGGCTGGACTCACCTGGAGTGGACACCTCGCTCTACCAGGCCAAGTTCCAGCCAAGTATGGCATCAGGTCGTGCTGACCAGAATGCGTTTGACAACGAGGTCTATGTGCAAATTTCTTCGGGTCCTGGATTCAGCACTTACTGGTCAGAGAGCACAAAGCAGTGGGTGGCTGTCTCCACGTGGTCAAAGGTCACGGGATGGACCTCAGCCAGCCCTGAAGATTTCTGGACTCTCTCGTTCTCTTCACCCACCGAGATGTGGACAGACGGGATCGAGTACAAGATTAAGTCAAAAGGTTACGGGCCCTCAGGATGGGAGGCATCCTTAAACATTGAGGAGCTGCACTTCTTTATTGACCAGACTGCCCCGGACAGCCAGGTAACCTCTCCCCAGGACGGGGGCCATTATCAGAGTTTGTCTCAGGTTAAGGGCACATCATGGGATACTTCACCAGGAAAGGTGGATAAAGTGGAGATGTATATCAAGAAGGGGGTGGACAGTTACTGGAACGGAGACGTCTGGCAGACAGGCACATACTGGCTCACTCCTGTAGCTGATGATGGGACTTTTGATTCAGCAGGAGAACTATGGACATATAACATCTCAGTTCCCACCGAATGCTGGAAGGATAATGGCCAGCACACCGTTGTCTGCAGGGCCATAGACCAGTCAGACCCGGAAAATGCTGATGAGGCGTCCTATTCTGTAAGTGTCATCATAGATACCCGCACCCCTGTGGCACAGCTCACAGAGCCAGTGGACCAGTATAAGAATTATCTTCCCTATATAAAGGGCACAGGCTGGGATGAATCTCCAGGCCTGTGGGACGAGCTCCATCTCCAGATTATAAAGAGGGAATTATCCGCCGGAGCCACAAAGTACTGGGACGGCGCCAACTTTACTGTGGTGAACTCAACAAGGACAAGCCAGAATGATTCCAATCTGAAGGTCTTTATCTCCTCATGGACATACAATTTTGACAATGCAAAATGGGTGAGCGGATACTATTATGATTTCCGTGTCACTGCCCAGGACAAGGCAGGGAACTACCAGGCAGGGTCTTCCACCTTCACCATTATCTTTGATAATGAAGAGCCTTCCTCAGGAGTTACCTCACCCTCTCCTGAAGGGACAAGTATCAATGCCCTGAGCGCTATTAGCGGAACATCCGCGGATTCCACCTCCTCTCCTGACGGCCTGATATCTGGTGTTTCAACGGTTATGGTGGCCTTAAAAGGAGCAACCACCGGGTACTGGAATGGAAGCACATGGGGGGCCTCTGAGCCCAACTGGTTCCCCACTGTGGGGAACTGGACCTCAACAGAGAACCCCTTTGAGAATCCACCCTATCCTGAAGACGGGGATTATCTTGTGCTCTCCAGCGCCACGGATAATGCGGGCAACTATGAGACAACAGTTAATACAAGAACCTTCACATGGGATTTAACATTACCTTACAGTTATAATGTTATTCCTTCTACAGAAGGAAAGACAAACACCAGTGTTGTACAGTATACTCTTAATGAAGATTTAAGCGAGGGATACGTGAGGTTTGAAAAGGTGGCTGGCCCTGACCCTGAAACAGTACACATAGCGACCATGACAGACACAAATTTAAACAGCGGCTCCCACAGTATAACTGTGGATAGCCTGGTTTCTGGCACAACCTATACAATGAAGATTCAAATGACCGATATAGCCACCAATTACAAAGAGGACCTTTATTCTAATATCCTCTATGATACGGAGGAGCCGGACAGTATAGTCACCTGGCCCGCAGGTGATTATAATGTAGCAGCATCATCAATTACTGGTACAGCTACAGATTTTCAGGCAGGTAAAGGATATTCTGGTTTAAGCAAGGTATATTTGAGGATACAGGATTTAACAGAAGGTGCCACATACTGGAATGGAAGTATATGGAAAGGGGGTGAGGAGTGGATAGAGGTGAGTGGAGATTTAAGTAACTGGGAATACAGTATGTATCCAAGTTCCTGGACAGACCAGCATGAGTATGAGATAACAGTAAAGGCATTAGACGTGGCAGGCTCCACAGAGACCATCCAGTCATCCAATAGTGTCATATATAAATATGATGTTAGCGAGCCAGAGACCGCAATTACTGCTCCCTCTCCAGGGTACTTAACCAATTTAGGCACAATATCAGGAACCAGCCAGGACCTCTTTACTGAAGTGAGCATAGTTGAAATCAGGATATCCTCAGGTACCCTGTACTGGAAGCCAGGCACGGGCTGGCAGAGTGGTGACTGGTGGATTGATGTTTCTGCCCCCTATGAACCGAACTGGAGCTGGGACGGAAGCGGGGTGACCCTGAATGACAATGTCAATTACACCATTGAGTCAAGGGCCACAGATTCAGCAGGGGTGAAAGAGACCTCCTTTGGCTCAGTGACAGTTACAGCAGATATGAATGAGCCGGATACCCTGATTCAGTTCCCGTCCGATAACAGCAAAGTGAACGATGCAACATTTGGTGCTTATAATAATAATATTACAGGAACCGCCTATGATTCTGCCAGCGGGATAAATACTGTGGAGATTAATATCCGGCAGATAGTGGGCGGCTCCAACTGGTATGACGGAGCCGGCAATTTTAACCAGACCAGCGTGACCTGGCTACCAGTTAATGTGTGGCCCTCATCCTGGACATATTCAGCAGAGTACAGCGGGAGTTTAATCTGGACTTCCGGCGCCTCATACAGGATTGTGACAAGGGCAAAGGATAATGTGAACAGATGGGAGACAACATATTCCACAGTAACCTTCCAGTATGACGAGGACGAGCCCTTCTCTCAGGTGACCGACCCTGCTGACGGCTCAGCCACTAATGTAAAGAGAAGCATGGTTAATGGCACGTGTAAGGACGAACCATTAGTGAATGTGGGGATAGATAACGTGAGAACGGCCCTGATGCGCCATGATCCGGCTGATGAATACTGGACAGGTTTGGGCTGGCAGTCAGGTGCATTCTGGTATGACAAGAGCGACCAGGTGACTGTTTACCCTTCATCATGGACTTTTAATATACCCAGCTATGACGCTGTGTATGAGAATGGCAAGGAGTATACGCTCAGGGTCTATGCGATTGACAATGCTGGCAATACTGAAGTGGTTGTGACCTCCGTTACCTTTAAGTATGACACTACTGAGCCGGACAGTGGTATCACACAGCCCTCCAACTACTTCTTTAACCTCTCTGAGCTCATTGGTACAGCAGCAGACTGGAGCGGGGTTGATGAGGTACAGGTAAGGATTAAACGAGAAGCGGACGGCTATTACTGGGATGTTTCAGCCTCCACATGGATTGTTTCATCCAACTGGGAACCAGCCGACGTATGGCCGTCCTCCTGGACGTTTAATAATACGCCCGTGTGGGAGAGCGAAAAGGAGTACACCATAAACTCAAGGGCAAAGGACAGGGCAGAAAATTGGGAAACCACTATCTCCACCTTCACCTTTGCCTGCGACACAACTCCCCCGGATTCAGTGCTCCAGATGCCTGGCCCAGACGGTGGCGGAGCTACTCCCCAGGTTTATTCCAATATGAATGCAGTTTCGGGGACATGCTCGGATGCAGCACCTGGAGTGGTAGACTATGTTCAGATATGTATCAAGAATGTTGAATCAGGCCACGTCCTTTATAACAAGTACTGGGACTGGCAGACATGGACATGGCAGTCATCGCCGAGCAGGTACTGGTCTTTTGAAGATACCAACACCTTAACCGGGCCGGGCACATGGGAGGTGAACACCTCGACTATTGACTGGCAGGCAGACAACGTAGGGGTCATGTACAGAGTCTGGGCAAGGGCAGTGGATAAAGCAGGAAACGTAGAGTATCTGAACCTTTCAGATGCACCGGATGAGAATGACAACCTGTTTGACATGCAGACCCCGGTGCCGGTTACCACTGTGGATACGCCTGCCGGGGAGAACTATTACCAGGAGCCCACCAGCGCCTACGGGACAGCCGACGAAAACACCACCGCAGACCAGGTTTACGTGATAATCTCCTCGGGCCCGGGCTATTCCACCTACTGGGACAACAACAATGAAGCGTGGAATGCCTCCCTGCCTGTTGACACCAACCAGGCTAACTGGCCCTCCGGGGACCCGGCGATTCAGTGGAACATGGACCTCTCCACCAATGCCTGGACAGATGGGGTGAGATACAACATCAAGTCCAGGGGAAAAGGACCTGCAGGCTGGGAGCCAGACAAGGTGGGGGACTACTTCTATATAGACCAGTCTCTGCCTGAGAGCCAGGTGACCAGCGTCCAGGATGGCGATTATATTACAAGCATAGATGCTATCTCTGGAACATCCTGGGACACAGGCCCTGCGCCTGGCAAGATAGCTGGTATAGATATTTACATCCAGAAAGGGGTTAACAGCTACTGGAACGGGAGCGTGTGGCAGACCGGAATCGTCTGGCTTAATTCTTCTGCTGATGACGGCAGCTTTGATGCTTCTGCTGAAGCATGGACCTACAATATCTCTGTTCCCACAGAATGCTGGAAAGAGAACGTGGCTCACACCATTGCCTGCAGGACCAAAGACAAGGCAAATCTGGCAGAGCAGACCCCCTATTACTCTGTCTCTGTTATTGTTGATACCCAGACCCCCACCTCCCTGGTTAAAAGACCCTCTGAGGGTGCTGTCTATAATTCCCTGAAGAGTTCAGGAACCATCTCTGACCCGTCCCCTGGAGAGGTAAAGGGGGTAAAGATCTGGATTAAAAACGAGACAACAGAGCCTAATGAGTACTGGCAGGGGAGTGGCTGGGACTTTGGCCAGAAGTGGCTTGATTCAGACCCGGCCAGTCCTGATTATGATTCGGACCTTCTTCTATTTCCAAGCTCATGGACATATACAAATGTAAACTGGAAGAGCGGTCACCAGTACAGGTTAAAGACAAGAGGCTATGACAGGGCAGGGAACCTTGAGGCAGAAGACACCGGGACAAGCTTTTATATTGATAAAGAGGAGCCGAATTCAAGGATAACCCAGCCCCTGCAGGGCCAGATACTGAACAGCCTGTCCGCTGTCCAGGGAACAGCCATGGATGTGACAGGCGCAGTGTATATCTCTTCCATTGCCCTGGTTAATGTTGCCTTTCAGAATGAGTCAGGATTCTTTTACAATGGCTCGGACTGGACAGACCCCAGCCACTACTGGTTCTCCACCATTCTGGACACGGTCCCTGTTCCCAATGAATGGCTCAGGGCCAGCCCTTTTGATGCAGGCACCCCGGACGGGGAGTATAAAATCATTTGCAGGGCACAGGATAATGCAGACAATTATGAGACATCCTTCTCTACAGTGAGTTTTACATGGGATACTACTCCACCCACATTTTATGATGTAAATATCACTACTGGGGATTATATAAATAATAGTGATGTTACATTCAGGTTGAGTGAGGAACTCTCCTGGGGAGAGCTCGAGTTTAAAAACACCTCTGGTATTGGCGAGGTATTGGGTACTACTCATACCTACGTTCTGAGTGGAGCAGAACTGAGTGACCTTACTTTACAGACCAAGAATGTTTCTGATTTGGTAGAGGATGAGACATATACACTCTCATTAAAAGGAGGAGATAAGGCAAATCCTTCTAACGATGTAACTCAATCATACAGTGATGTCACTTATGACCTGACCCCACCTCTTTCAGGTGTATCTTTACCAGCTGATGGAGGGGATTATAATGCTATCTCCACTATTGATGGAACCTCCTCTGATGCCTGGGGTGTAGAAAAAATAGAGTTTCAATTAAAGGATATGGATGACTTAACCTACTGGAAAGTATCTGCCTCATCATGGTCATCAAGTGAGGTCTGGAATGAGGTTACTGGCCCAGTAGACCCCTGGAGTTTTGATGCTTCCACCGTAACCTGGACAAATGGGCATACTTACAGGATTAAGTCTCGCGCCACAGATTTAGCTGGTAATGTGCAGACCTCCTTTACCACCAACTCCTTTGATTTTGACACCACAGGACCTCTCTCCATTGTAACCACTCCACCCTCAGGTGGTGCCTTCTATAGAGAGCTAACCAGTGTCCAGGGGACTGCATCCGATGACTTTTCAGGGGTAAATAAAGTATATGTTTTAATAAAGAGGGAGTCCCCGACAGTAGCATACTGGGACGGCCTGGGATGGATCAGCTCAACACCTGACCCATGGCCAGAGGCACTCTATACCGGACCTGACTGGAACAATGACAATAATGACTGGGAGGATGGTGGATACTACTTAGTTCAATGTAAGGCAGAGGATAAGGCAACCAATCCAGAAGCATCGCCAGCAGAAGGAAATAATTTTTATATTGATGTATCTTCACCAGTTACCCAGATAACTACCACTGGAGGGATGGTATCATCTATGCCAGTTATAGAAGGTACAGCCAGTGACTCTCCAGCCGGGGTCAGTCTTGTGCAGTTAAGGATATTTGATGGCACAAACTATTATTATAGTGGGGGATGGAATCCTTCTGAGGGGTGGGATGATGTTACCTCTGGAACAGATACATGGTCATATACCTGCCCAGCCTGGGCCCATGGCACAACATACAATATAAATTCAAGGGCATGGGACAATGCCGGTAATTTGAGTGACCCCTGTGCTGGCATGAGTTTCACCTATGATGAGGAGGGACCCAACTCCGGGATAACCTTTCCTGTGGCAGGAGAGATTTACGGCACCCTTTCCCAGATTACTGGTACAGCCAGTGATTCTCCTGCTGGAGTAAAAGATGTTCAAGTATGCATATCCAATTATGCTCAGGATGAGTACTGGGATGGTTCGGTTTTTGTGTCCACAACAGTTGCTAAATGGGTAGCGGTTGGTAATACAACATGGGACTATACCAGCGTACCCAATTGGGCTTCCCGGCCTGACCAGCAGTACAGGGTAAAGTCCAGGGGTGTGGACAACGTGGATAATATTGGTGGTGAGTCAACTGAGATTATCTTCACCTTTGACGGCACCCCGCCGACATCGGGGATAACCGCCCCTGCCGACGGGAGCATCCTTAACAGCCTGACTGCCATCTCAGGCACGTCCGATGACTCTATCGGGATAACTGCAGTGAGACTCAGGATAAGGGATAATAACAACTATTGCTGGACAGGCTCCTCCTGGACAATTAACGAGGCCTGGGTGGTGGCTACCAACACCAACCCATGGACCTACTCCACCCTGCCCGCATGGTCCAATGATGTCACCTATACCATGAACTCCAGGGCAGAGGATGTTGGCGGAAACCTTGAAATCAATTTCACCACCTCCACCTTTACATGGGACAATGCAGGCCCTCAATCCAATATTTCCAATCCTGCTGCCAATGCTGAACTCAATGCCCTGTCCCAGATTAACGGAACAGCCAGCGATGTTTCCAGTGCAGTGAATATGGTGGAAATAACAATTAAGAATATTACAGACAGTACTTACTGGGATGATAGTAACAGTATCTGGGTATCCACCACCACAGCTATCTGGTTTGGAGTGAGCGGTACTGATAACTGGTTCTATGATAAGTCGGATTGGCCCGATGATAAACAGTACAGCGTGAAGGTGAGGGCCTATGACACCCTTAATAACTTAGGCGCAGCTTCAGCAGACAGGTACTTTAAGTATGATATTGATACCCCCACCTCGTCTATAACGACCCCTGGCCACGGCGATATTCTCCAGAACCTCAGCGTGATTTCAGGAGGTTCCAATGACCCTGGTACTGTTCCCAGCAATGTTTCAGAGGTATGGGTCACCATTGAGGACCCTGACGGCAAATACTGGGTAACTGGAAGCGTGTGGGACATCAACTTCACTTCCCACATAGCCACAGGAGTTGACCCATGGTCTTTATCAGTGGACACAGAGGCATGGACAGACCAGACCACATATAAGGTCAAGTCCCGGGCAGTTGATGAGGCGGGAAATACAGAGCCTGAGGGCATTAACCCCGGAGACCCGAACTACCATGAGTTTACCTATGATAAGACTGCCCCGGGCTCAGTGATTACCAATCCAACTCATTTAGACCATCTGTCTCAGTTGGATGAGATAACAGGAACAGCGTCTGATAGCTATGGCGTCAAAGAGGTAAGGGTGAGAATCAAAAAGATCCAGGGAGGAACGTACTGGAAGCAGGACCCATCCCCCGGCTCATGGAGCGACTTTGAGTACTGGAACGTGGTCTATACCACCAACAGTTATGCTACATGGAAATCCACGGGAATTAACTGGGACACCAACTGCGACTATGTGATTAATTCCAGGGCACAGGACAATGCTGATGTAATGGAGGTCCTGGGGGCAGAAGGGGAGGCGAACAGCCACAGGTTCACCTTTGATAATACTGCACCCTCATCTGATGTGGATTCTGCTGTAACCGGCATATTGTCCACCCTGCCCAGTTTTTCAGGAACAGCCAGTGACAATTTGAGCGATATTGCACTCGTTAAGGTAAGGGTAAGGGATGTGACAGAAGGGGCTACATACTGGAACCTGGCCACATGGGATGATAATCCAAACAACTGGCATAATGCCAACCTCACTTCCCCGAGTGACTGGGATTCTACCACCATCTTTCCTGAAGATGACAGTGCATGGACATCCAACCATACCTATGAGATTGAGACAAGTGCATGGGATGATGCCACTCCCTGGAATGTAGAGACCCCTTCTGTTAAGGCAACCTTTACTTTTGACAATAAGGCGCCTGAGTCAGTGGTGACCACTCCTGTAGATACCC
>QNCD01000009.1 GCA_003644385.1 Candidatus Omnitrophota bacterium | reverse complement strand
CTATAATATTTTTGGTCGTAAGTTATTGTTTCCATTAATCTACAAAAGTTTCTTCTTCACAACTAATTTCATTATCAGGATAACAATGCACTACCGGTTTTCGCTTATTGTCCCTCTTGTAAACAATAAACTCTACCTTGCCGCCTTTACGCATTACTTGTTCTGCTGATTTCCATAAAGCATCGCGCCATCTTACCGCCATACTCGCCACCACCGCAATATCGTAAATACGGCGATTACCAGCAGAAGCAAAATAATAATATCATTCTGCAATAAGAAAGAAAATATTATCCGGTTATGCGGAAAATAATTATTTACTCCTGTAAGGGCATCTTTTAAAAAAAATAAACTCATTCATCAGTCGGTTTTATCCTTAATTCTGCGAATTTCTTGAATACTTTAGCCCTTAACCTTCTTATCGCTTTTTTTATCGCTCCCACTTTAAGTCTAACATAGGAATCAATCACCGCAAGTAGCCGCAACATATTTTTTTTATTTTTTCTCCGGCTTAACTAATTCCGATTTCCTTACGCATACATCGCACTTGATATTTCTATTCTTGCAGTTAAACTCAAGACAAGCGCTTCTTTCCCTGATTAACGAGAATGGTTTTCTTACTGAAGTCGGTCGCATATTACTTTTTCCTCCTGAAAATATCCCTTATCCTCGGCCCGGCTGACCTGCGCAACTTATTAAAAGTAGCCTCGCTCATCAGCTTAATCAAAGGTTTCCTTGCCCTTGCCCTCATTACCGTCATAATCGCGTCTGTCAAAAGCCTCACCATATAAGTCTTATGGTTGACCATCATAAATTCGTGGGCGATAACCTGAGATACTTCCCGACCATCCTCTAACTTATGAACGATTATCTCCATCACCGTTACCGTATTAACAACCTTGTATTCCTTATCGCCAATAGTAAGTTTAGCTAAATGGCCTTCCTTGTTAGTCTCAGTGTCGGGCTTTTTTATCTCTTCTTTTTTTTCTCCGTTTAAATCCTTATTGTTATCATCCATTCTTATACTCTTCCTTTCGGATGTCTAGTTCTGGTAAAATGCTTACGCTTCTCTACGAATTGCTGGGCATAACAGCCCATAACATAAGCATCGCCCCTGTTTGTGCTTCTGCCTAACCTGGCTTTAATATCATCTTTCGGCTCAACTTTTATCTTACCGCTTGAGCTTACAATCTCATAAGTAGGAGTGCACAAATCCTGAATTAAAACCTCATCGTGTGGAATAGAAGTCAAGCCATCTGCGAATAATTGAGATACATACCACCACATCTCTACCCTGACATTGATAAACTGGACTGCTTTCTGTTCGGTCTTAGGCTTCTCTGCTGACTGCAAACCATAAACCATATGCTTCCTCTTCTCCCCTAAAACCTCACGCATCCTATCATATACGCCCTGGCCTAAACCTATCTTGTCTATTACTATCAAATCCGACTTAAAGGTATTTGCGTTTATAACAATCCTGCCAGCTGTTTTCATTGTATCCTTTTCGCCGGATATATCCTGAGACTTTATCTGGTAGCCTTCCATATTGTAAATCACGGTATCATCGCCGCCTGCGCCAATATCAGCTACCGTTATCCTGCCTTCCGGATTAAACCTCAATATGCGGTTTACACTATCCCTGACCCATAGGGCTTTAATTACTGTATGGGAATCCTCTAAAGCATCCCAAGAGCCGTATAAATAAGCTTCTAAGAGGTCTGGCCGGTGTTTAAAAGCCTCTTTCAAGTTATCTATATAGTTCGCGGCAAGGAAAGGATTATCGCCTGGCAGGGCTTGTATAAATTTCTTTCGCGGATGTTGTTGAGTAATAAACTCTGACTTTAAATAACACTCGCCCGGATTAGCAGTAAAGAGCATCTTATAAGGCAAATCCTGATTATTTATTTTAAGCCTGAGTGTGCCTTTAAGCATCCCGTAATCATCCCTGGTAGTCTCTTCGCTTTGGTCTATAAAAATAAAAGCGTATTCTGCGGAGTTAAATTTCTCAATCACCCCTTCCGCATCAAGGCCACCGTAATCTATCTTGACTGTTTCATCTATGATAATCTCTTGACTCTGCTCTTTTATTCTATACAAATCAACAGGAATAAATTTCTTCCAAGTTTCTAAAGTAGTATCCTTAAAATGCTTTGCTTTTTTCCTACCCATAAAACCAACAGGAATAGGATATTTGCGGGGTTTGAGGTTGAATTGGTCTATTATCTTTCTTGCTTGCCTATAACACCACCGGCAGGCTAATACTGATTTTCCCCCACCCTTAGCACCACCATAAAGAAGTTCATCAATATCAGGGTCATCAAGCGTCTCTAAAGCCAAGATTTGCTTGTCGGATGATACCCAATGAATCTTAGGGTTTTTCTTCGGTATCTGATCCAGCTCTGGTAATTTCAATCGTTTCCCCTGGCTCTTTTTTATAGCGTTCAATTATAATTACTGGCGGTGCATTGACAATAATACCGCCCTTAGTGCCTTCTAACTCATCCCTTGCCGCTTTAATTGCTTCCGTAGCAGCTCCAAGTTTAAGTTCATAAATAGGGCTACCATCCTTTGAATAACCTTTAATCGTCCAAGTAAGAGCTTCTGTAAGGATTTTTTGTAAATACCTGACCCTGTGTGCTTTATTGGCAATCGGGATTTTCGCAATACTCTTTTCAAAGCGCTCCTGTAGGCGTTTGATTAGAGGCCGCCATTTGCGGGAATGAGCATATTGCCAAATTGAAGTATGATTAAGTTCTTTACCAAATTCGCTTTTAATTAAATCCCTTATCTGCCGACAAGGTTTCAGTTCTACCAACCATTGAATAACCCTTACTTGCTCTTCACGAGTCAGCCGTTTTTCTACCTCTAAACTCCGCTTTTTGATTAGGCTTTTCGTTGGGTTCTTGTTGGGTTTTATTAAGCTTCTTTTTTGGGCTGATTTCATAAGTAACCTTTAGTAATACCGGCAGATGATTTGTTAAATCCCTGCTCATCAATTCTACTTTAGCAAGATCAACATTATCCTTTGCCGAGTGTTCTATTTTAAAGATTTTCTGGCCTTCGCTTGTTAAATAACTACTTTTTAAAAAACCATCTGCTGTAAACTTAAGATTATCTTTCATAATTCCGGGAGAAGCACTAAGGCTCTTTTGTTAAATGGCAGTCGCAACCGCCTACTATTATACTTTATGTTCCCCTGCGCCTCCCTACTTAAAGTGTGCCACATTCTTTAATCACCGCAAGGTAATGACAGGGAGAGCATTTATATTTCTTGTTATATCTCGCCCTGATTGCATCACACGCAACACCTAAATTCTGAACCCCGCACATTACCGCCGTCCACTCTAAATAATCAAACTCATTTATAAAAACACTATCCCTTTCTTTAAATGCCAATCTTACCAATGCAACGAATAAAGCCGGAGTTCCCGTTCTTTTTTTTTCACCATAAACAAAAAAGGCAAAAGTGGTAAACATTCGGACTCTAACGCTTACCACTTAACCCTTGCCTCTATTTAGCCAGCAGTTAAATTAACAATTACCTCTTCTTCTTCCTGCCTTACGCCCTCTGCCCTTTCGGGCTGAATACTTATAAGGGCCTGTACCATCCCTTCTACCCCTTGCATTGCGTCCCATACTTTCACCTCCTTATCTCCTCGTCAATTATATACTCTATCTTTATACCATTCCGCGCAACCTTAAACACCCTTTGCTTCGGGATACTGACAATTACGCCCTTATCCCCGGTATTAACCATAAAATTTTGGGCGTGTGCAAGTTCCCTTTTTTGGAATATGATATTCTTTCTCTAAAAAGAATTGTCGAACAGCCATATTAACCTATCACAAACCCCCTGGCCTTCTTCCTGGCTTCAAAATCCAAATCCTCGTCTTTTACTTTGGCGTATTTCCTGCTGTTTAAAAGACCTATGTTAATAAGCCGTCTTATGATATTAGATTGGCTCTTATTACACTGAACCGCTATTCTCTTGATTATTTCCTTCTGCCAAAACCTAATTAACGCCTGAACTCTTTCAAACATTGTTCAACTCCTTTCTCGTTAAAATTAAAATACTTCTTGGCCCGCTTATGCTCTTTTAAATAATCTTTAAGCTGTTCTATCACATTATAAACCCCTGCTATCTCTTCCTTCGTAAGACAAGAAGATAAATCCTTACAAGGAGGGCAATAATTAAGGCTTTTCCTGTCCATAATCAATATAGAAACCAACAATGTCATTACAAGAAAAAACACTAAGACGCTTCTCTTGCGCTTCCATAACCAAACCAAACCGGTTGAACCATCCTTGTTCTGCCAGCAGGCAGCAAACAAAAAAAGCGAAAAAATAATCCAAACCGCCATAACAATCTTAAAAACTATGTCTTCCATCTCCTCCTCCTCTTCCAGTTATAAATTCTTATATTCAACTCCACCGCTATCAATATAGGCAATAACAGAATATATAATGTCCAGAATAACACTCTCATAAATATATCAATCAACTTTTCCTTGTTGCGTTTTACCCACTCCCATAAGCATTTAAGCAGGAATAAAAAACTTATTAGGCCGGTAAAAACAACAAACGGCTTTCTATTAGCAAACCACCAGGCCTCAAACTTATCTGACCCGCTATACCACCAATCTAATAATACTTGTCCATTAAGAATGGAATTTTCCATAGACCACTTTAAAAATTTTTCGGATACCCCTATCCTTATTTTCTTTTTCATTTTACCTCCCTAAATTCTCCATCATGCAACTCATACCAAGTATCTTCTTTTATTTCCCTACCATCTATCTGGGCGGATTTTACGCAAATAGGTTTATATTCAGCATCATATTCAGCGAGAGTAATCCAATTACCTTTCTTACCTTTAATTTTTCCATTTATTCCAATATTAGCTCCTACACTATTTTGACCATTTAATTCGAGTTGAGACTCATCACCAGAGCTGGCGAGTTGAGACCTATTACCAGAGCTGGCGAGTTGAGACCAATAACCAGAGCTAGCGAGTTGAGACTCATTACCAGAGCTGGCGAGTTGAGACTCATTACCAGAGCTGGCGAGTTGAGACCAATAACCAGAGCTGGCGAGTTTAGACCTATAACCAGAGCTGGCGAGTTTAGACCTATAACCAGAGCTGGCGAGTTTAGACCTATAACCAGAGCTGGTGGTCTTTTTACTCTTACAAACCTTCAAGAGAAAATTAACCGACGCTTCCACAAATTGTGTTAAAGACAATTTTGTACCAATTTTAATTTTAGTCGTAGCAATTTTGCTATCTTCTTTAAGGCGGTCAATTTTACCCAATGCTTCAGCTTCGCTGAATTCACTATCCCATAAATCATAATAGTTAAGAACATCTAAAGGATTAGTGCATAAGTGAAAACCGCTTTCGCAGACTTTAACTTTATCAGTCTCATAAGTTTTGCCTTCTTCAAATTTAAAACCCCTGCAAATCATTCCCTTTTTATATGCCTTGTAACCTTTAATCTTTTTCATTTTACCTCCCCTTGTCATCATCCGATAATTTCTTTATGCGAAGGATATAACACATATCCCATTTCCCGCCACTCAGCAGCGTGGGCATTGCATACTTTCATCCCATTAGTCCGGCACAAAATCGTAATACAGCCAGAGTATTTGCACCACCGGCCTGCCCTGTAAGTCTTTGGCATGTTTTTAGCGTTCCCTAACAAGCTCTTCATTATCTTAACTTCAGCAAAGTTAAGCATTTCGAGCCTCCTTGCCCATCCCAGCTATTATTGTTTTTATTGATTGTGCTGCTGATTGATTTTTCCATTCCTGCCCCTCCCTGATATTCTGTTCCGCAAAATATTCTTCGCTTGCTTTTTTAACCGAAACGATAAACCAAGCCCAATTATCTCTCACCTTTTCTTGGTTATTAACAAAGTATTCACAAACTTTAGCAACCACCTTTTCGGGTAAATCAAACCCACACTCTTTTTTGAATCTGTTAAGCAAGGCATATATATTAAACCCCTTCTTATAAACAGTTTTTAAAAGACCAGTGTTTTTTTCAGAAAAGACAGTCCAGTAGGGCTGATTCTTTTCTTTATCTTTATCTTCTTCTTCTTCTTTATCTTTATCTGCGCCTCCCTTTGGAAATCCCAGGGATTTCCTTGGGATTTCCCTCTTTGGTATATAATTCGTCTTTGTTTCAAACTCCTCAAAATAACAGTAGTGCTTATTATCTTTAAACTTAGGAAAATTATTTTTTATTTCTTTTAAACATTTTTGGAAGGATTTTAAATTTAACCTGCTTCTTAATGCCTTTCTCAAAACAATGTCATTTTTGGGTATTTTATTGTAGGTATCAGCCGCCAAAAGTATCAGTTTGACATAAATTAACTGTGCCGGCTCACTCATAGACCACCAACGAGGGTCATTTAAGAGGCGCTTTTCCAGCTTAACAAAAACGATATTTTTATATGGCATTACTTACCCCTTTTTCCATTAAACACCTATCCTTATGTTCACACCTTGAACAACCTATCTCGCTCTTGACATAAACCACTTAATCAGTTCTTATGTAAACAAATCTTTCAATATATTCCCTATTCTTCGTAAATATAGGAATTTTTAAATCTTCTTTTCCATTAACTAAACAGAAACCTCTTCTACGGAATGTAGGGTAGTCGTTAAAATTTATTCCTTTTTTTTGAAAAAGCATTTCTTGAATATTATTACAACTTTTTAAATGAAGTTGTTGATGGGAAAAATATTCCCTTCCCGCCATTTGAACCGCATTACGAAAAGCATCTATTTGTCTCCAGATAAAATAATTAACTATTTCATCTTTAGGAATAGAAAAAGCCCTACTATCAAAGCAAACTTCTCTCCCATATAATTTAGAAAAGAAAGCACTTGCTAATGAAGCAGAAATTGAAATAACTTTTCGTAAATCATAACCGAACCAAGCATCTGTATTTATTGTTTGGTAATCTGTTAATAAAAAACTAACTTCGTCAGATTGTGAGTAACAAAAATCACACCCTTGTATATCTTTAATAATAGCTTTAGTCATAGCAATCATTTGTTCGGTAAATTCCCTTGACCAGTTTTTACCGAAACGTTTTCGTGTGATAGTATGAAAAGCTCTACCATCTATTCTTACAATAACTGGTATTCTTCGAGGTAGAGAAAAGGCATAAACCTCCTCATATCGTTTCATTCTTTCGCCGATGTTTAATCCATCTTTTTTCATTTTCCTCAAAAGTATAGAACGGCTGTTTTTCTGTTGGTATTATGGTTGTGTCGAAAAAGTTAGGCATATAATTTTTTTGTTATCTCTTTTACTACTGACACGGAAACAATGTTGCCAAGTGCTTTATATCTTTGTGTTTCTGCAATTCCTTTTCCTTCGTTGCTTATAAGAAGCCCTTTGACATTCTCAAAGATAAAAATAGGGGGTTTACATTCTTGAATAATGCGTATGGCCTCAAAGAATAAACCACTTCGGCTACCTCCAAGACCCTTTCGTTTGCCAGCGATTGATAAATCTTGACAAGGGAAACCGAAAGTAATGAGGTCAATTTTTTTGAGTGCTTTTCCATTAATTTTGCAGATATTTCCAAGTTCAATTGCATTTGGGAAGTGTTGTTTGTAGATTTTCATCGCATATTTATCTATCTCTGAAAAATAATGTTTATTAAATTCAATTCCTGCTTTCTGTATTCCTAACACAAAACCACCGATACCAGAGAACAAATCCAAATAGTTGATTCTCATACCGCCATTTCCATTTGCCCCTGGTTAATTACCTTTTCTAAATCCTCAACCCGTTTTAGTTGCTTGCTACAATCCCTAATCATACTTCTAGCTTTGGCCTCTCGCTCCAAAATAGACTCTTTCAGTGCAGCGATTTCCTCTCTATCATTCGTTACTAAAGGGATGAACCAGTAACCTTTGGAGTTATGGCTGCATAAATGCCCTTCGTGTATTAATTCGCTGGCTATGCGTCGGAAATACCTATCTTTCGCCTCATAAGACTTGAATGTTCGATATATAAAAATAAACGGCAGGATATTTTCGCGGGTTTTTGCGTTTCGGAAACCATTACAATATTTTTCAAACCAGTCTAATACTTCCTGTTTGTCTTGTGGGTTGACCCTATCCATTTCTACCTCCTAATTTTACGCGTTTGTCGGATGCGCGCCCCCCGGATAATTAGTTAAAATGGTCCTTCTTCGGGCGATTGCTGTTCTTCATTAAGAATATACTCTGAAATTACTACTTTTGCCCTCTTGTGATACTCATTCGGTGCTTCGTGAGCAATGCGGATTCTGCAGGGCTTATAAATCCAGTTGTTGCTATCCCATTCTACCTCCTGACCTTCGTATGGCTCGCCGATACAATGCAAGAAATGTTTTGTTCTACCCAATATTTTAGCTGCTGAACTATTTGAAGAAGGAATAAGAATATTATCCCAAATCCAGGCTTTATTCTGATATTCTCCCTCGGTAATCATTAACTTGATACTTATCAGAGGATCACCGTTAAAAGAAGTTTTATCAACGACTTCTACTATCTCGACCTCATATACTCCCTCTGGCGGTAAAACATAACTTCCCTGCTCTTGCACATTTGCCATATTTACTATCCCTTTCATTATTTTTTACCTCTCTTTTTTCTTGTTTCCACTTTCTTTTTTAATTCTTCCTGCATTTTTGCTTCTTCTTTTTCAAGCAGGGGAGCGACTTTGCTATACTGTAAATGTTGTTGTTCCCTGCGCTCTATGTATTCCCTTTGCCTCTCTCTAAAGCGCTCCTCGATTTTTTTTGTCATTGATTTTTTGCTCATTTTGCCTCCTTGTAAAAGGTATGTTGCCCTATTTTAACTGTAACCAGCATTTCCTTTGCCCAATACGGATAACCATATCTTTCAATGTTTTCATAGTGAGTCGCACCCAGAGTAACATCGTAGCCATTTTGATAAAATACCTTATCCAAAATATTTTTAGCCATAATTTCATATTTAACCCCCTGGTTTTTGACGAAGTTATTAAGGTCTTTTCTTTTTAAAGCGACACAACCTAATGGCAAGCCTTGCTCAATTCGGTTTTTATAGCAGCAGGCTACTGCATACATGCCGATATAACCTTCTGACACGGCTTCTGCGATAATTCCTTTCCACAAATCTTCAGGTGGAGTTATTTCCGCATGGCAAAGCTGGTGCGTAGCAAGCATAAAAATAAACAGCAGAATAATCACCCCGGCCACAAACCAAAAGATAGAGCCAGGGTTTAACCTCGGCTTGTTTGAGAATTGGGGGTAAAGATTATCGGATAATTTTAAGGCGTTCATTTATGACCTCCACAAAAAAATTCCCCGGCTGCCTTGCGAGCATAAAAAAAATCCCGCGTCCAAAAAGGACTCGAGATTTTAACCGGGGATTGTTAATATTTTTCTTACCACTCGCAAGGTCTTTATTCTGCATAATTACCCCACTAAATAAAAAAACCGCGTATCTTTCGATATGCGGTTAATGTTAAAAAAAATATGCTAATTTTGTTAAAAAAACGAAAGCGGATACCACAAACAATGTGATACCCGCTTTTAGGACTATATGCGAATTACGGACTAAAAATGAACATCGTCCGACGATATATTATAGGAAGTTGCTCTTATTTCCTTCTTATGTCCTTATGATAGTCTATAATGAGGATTTGGCTGGTTTGGTAAGTTTTTTGACTGGCTATTTGAAACTTACTTATGACTCGTGCCTTGTGACTTTGTGACCTGCTCTTCTGACCTAATAACACAACTTCCACCCTGAATCCTGATAATCTTTCCTCCAACCAGGCCATCTGCAATCAGTTTACGGGCCCTCCTGATTATCCGGCTAAAGGTCTGCTGAGATACCCTCATTGACCTGGCAGCCTCTTTCTGGGACATACCTATAAAGTCAGCCAAACGCACTGCCTCAAGCTCATCCTTGGTCAGCTCGGATTCATCAGGCCTGCCGGGCCTGCCGCGCGGGCTGAATTGGCTAATTTTGGGGTCCTGGCGCACAACACGGAATTTCTTGGTCCGGCCGCGTTTTTTCTTCATAATTTTTCCTCCGACGGTAACATTTTACCTAAACTTACTTACTTTTAACGCCTGGGTTATTTTGAGTTCCTACTCATTATTCTATTCTAATCGAAATCTTATTTTTTGTCAAGTAAATAAGTAACCACCCAAATTAATGCTTTTTATGGTATACTTTGTTATATGGAAATCAAACCCAAACTGGAACTTAAAAAGCAGCTCATTCCTGAGCTGGCGCAGTCCTTAAATATCCTGGCTCTGCCGCTTCTGGATATCCGCAACCTCATTGAAAAAGAGATGCTGGATAATCCCTTTCTTGAGGAGGCACGCAGAAAAAACCCCCTCCTCTACCCTATCGCAGCCTAATTTAGGGCCCAGCAGCCTAGATATCCGGCTTAGCTTTATCACTAAAAAGACCGGACTGCAGGAGACGTTACTGCGGCAATTAGGCATGTTTACTGAATGCGATGAAGAGTTCCATATCGGTGAGGAAATTATCGGAAATATTGATGATAACGGCTATCTGAAAGCCACCCTGGAAGAGATCTGCGCATCCCTGCAAATACCTGTAAAAAAGGCAGAAAAAGTGCTCAAATTAATCCAGCAATTTGAGCCTCCAGGAGTAGCTGCCAGGGATATTGCAGAATGCCTGCTTATCCAGTTAAAATTAGCTAATGAAAACGACCCTCTGCTTAAAGCAATTGTTCAAGAACACTTGGATGATGTAGCCAAAAAAAACTACAACAAAATCGCAAAAAGCCTGGGTGAGCCTTTAGAGAAAATCGAACCCCTGATTAAAATGATCCTGCGGCTTGACCCTAAACCCGGCCGCAATTATTCAGCTGAAGAAACCCAGCATGTTATCCCGGATATACAGATTAACCTGAAAGAAAAAGATGAAGATGAAGATGAATTCGTAAGCGATAACCGCGCGATTAAAATCACCATAAATAACGAAGACCTGCCAGACCTAAAAATCAGCGAGACTTATAAACAGATGTTGGAAGGAAAAACCATTGACCCTAAGACTAAAGAATACCTGAGTACCAAACTGCAAAAGGCAATGGAACTTTTAAGGGCGATTTCAAGAAGGCAGACAACGCTACGCAGTATTGTGGAATTAGCAGCGCAGATCCAGGAAGAGGCAATTAAGGTGGATTTCTCGTTTCTGAAGCCGCTCACCTTTGCCAAGGTAGCGGAGAAACTAAAAATCCATGAATCTACGGTTTCCCGGGCAGTGATGAATAAATATGTCAAGACTCCCAACGGCTTGGTAGCGCTAAAAGATTTCTTTACCAGCAGCCTGAACACTCAAAGCGGACAAACTATCTCCTCAAATTATCCGAAGAGACTGATTTTGGAATTAATTAATAAGGAAGATAAAAAACACCCGCTAAGTGACAAAGAAATCCGCAAGATCATTTCCCAGCAGTATAACCTGGATATTTCCCGGCGCACCGTAGCCAAATACCGCGAAGAACTCAAAATCCTCTCCACCCCCTATCGCAGAGAGCGTTAATTGGGGACGTTTCTATCGCAAATTACCCCTTACCACTCAAAGAGTTACAACAGCATCAAATTAATTAAATCTCGACTTTGGCTAATCGTAAAACCTTACTAAGACCAGTTTTGAATATTTCGATGCTCTCATAACCCTATATGCATCAATGAGTAACTGCAATGGGAAACGTCCCCATTATTTATTCTGATTTTTGTATGCAGAGAGTTCTTGGCGAGTGAGTGCGGCTTCTTTTCTCTTACCTAATTTTTCCTGGCAGACAGCCAGAGCTTCTAACACAGCTTTATAATAATCAACATTCCTCACTTCTATATTTTTATTAACCTTTTCCTGGGGAATCGAAGCTGCCTTTAAAAAATAATCTTCTGCGCGACCGTAATCCTTTGCTAAAGCATAAATCATTCCCAAATCATAATGCGCTACGCGATTATAGGGGTCAATCTCTATGGCTTTTTCATATGTTTCTATAGCGCTTTCTCTATCATCTAGCTGCTTATAAGTATAACCCAACCAGTTCCAGGCTTCACTCAAGTGCGAATCCAGCCAAAGCGCCTTTTTATACTGCCTGATCGCATCGCTATACATGCAATAATTAAAATAACCGTCCCCCCTCACTGCAATCTGCCTAGCCATAAACGGCCGGATAAGAATCAAAAGCAAAACAATGGTCATAGAAGTACCCAATAAACGCTTACTCTTCTTCATTTGAAAACCACCCAAACCGCAAGTAAATTTATCTTCCATGATTTATCCTGCTATAAAGAAATATATTGCCACCACTATTAAAACGCTGCCGCTTAAAAGCCTAAGCCACTCCTCAATTTTGTGCACTTTCGGGCTTATGTATTTGACAATGCTGGTGAAGCTTCCGATTAAAAGAATCGGCAGGCTCTGACCCAAAGCATAGACAAAAAATAACATTATTCCGTAAAGAATCTCTCCTTTCGCAAACGTCAGGCTGGCAATAATAAAAAGCACTGGCCCGCAGCAAGGACAGGTCGGCGCCTCAAAAATCGCAAATATAAATCCAAAAAGAAACGCCCCCAGCAAGCCTTTACGCCTGCCTTCCATATTCTTAAATTTATTCAGCCAGGGGAATTTGAAATTAACCAACCCCGCCATTTGCACACCGATGAACAACGCAAGTCCACCGATTATATAATAAAAATACCTGCTCCAGCTGATCATGTAATCCATGGTCCTGACAAGCAGGCCGAAAACAATACCTAAAGAAGTATAAGTTAAAACTAAAGCAGAAACAAAAGTAAGCGTAAGTAAAAATGCCCGTTTTTTAGTCGTAGCCGTTCCGCTTATGTAACCGATAACAATGGGAACCCTAACAATAGTACAGGAACTCATGCTCAACAAAGCTGCTCCCCAAAAGACTATAAAGAAAGTCAACCAGGAAGCATTTTGTAAGGTCTTTATTATTTCCAGTTGTATCTGCAGGTCCATATTTATTATTTTTTCTTAACAAATAGGAGCGGAAAGACTATATCGCTGACGCAGCAAGGCAGCCAAACCGAGAGAAATAAAAATATAAATATTGCAACGTAGGAATAAAAACCCACAGGCCCTGCTGCTGCCATCAAAATATGAAAAAGCGATGCCCATGTGCTGATCAGGACGTGGCCGGCGTGCGGAACTTTTGTGGCGGGTTTAAAATATGCAATTATAATTCCTATAATAGCAAGAGGATTAATCAGCCACCATTTCTCAATAAAGCCCAAATGAATATGTCGATGAGGCAAACCCAGCAGTTTTTCTCCAATATAAGGAATAATCGAATCACTTAATGTGGCTATCCCGATTGAGCCTACGTAACCTATGATTAATAATATTAAAAGGTAAAACTTCTGCTTAGCTTTATCAAAGCTATGTCGTTTGTACATCGCTGCCGTCACCAAAGCACTTAAAAGCACATGTAAAGGATGAAAAATATAAAATATATTATAAGAAACCTTGGCCGGAATATTTCTGAAAATAATCATAATTATAATCGCGGTCACTGCTCCGAAGATCGTAAAAGGTGCATGTTCTCTTAATTCTTCCAAAATCTGCTTAAACATCTAACCCTCCACTATTTGGGGACGTTTCTACCCCTGGCAACCCATTGTTAAACAAGAAGTTACATAAAAATTAAATTTGATTCTAATCTGTTGAAGAACCGTTAATATAAAATCCCGATATTTTAAAAAGCTAAATTTTATTCAACTTGAAATTCAAATTTCTTATAACCCTTTATTTTGCAATAAGTTATAAAAGGTAGAAACGTCCCCATTATAAACGTTGGCCGACCCTAATCGAAACAAAGTTATCGCCGAACTCGGCCTTGAATATTTCTTCGGCGGATTTGCCTGAACAGTGTGTCGGCCCGGCTTTTACTATCTGCATCTTCTTAAGTTCACTAGCAATAATCCTGATCTCGCGCTTGTCTTTCTGCATCAGGTGAAAACCCCCGCCAATAAAATAAAAATCGCTCTCCGGAAACTTACTCCTGACATACTTTGCGATTTTGACAATCCCCGGATGCGAACATCCGGTAAGCACTGAAATCCTCTTCTCGCTCTTTATCACCACTGCCTGCTCGGCGATTCCCCTGCCAAAATAAAGTCCGGAAATCTCACCCGTTGCATATACATCATCAATTATAGGGGTAACTTTCTTGCATTCAATAAATTCACAGCCGCTCTTCTTAACCTGCTTTTTAAATTCCCGGCTAAAGCCCGCACAGCCATAAACAGGCATTTTCTTTTTCTCTAACACCTTCCACAATCCGCCGGTATGGTCCCAGTGGTCATGAGAAATCACCACCGCTTCGATCTTATCAAAATCTACGCCAAGCTTTTCCATATTCCCAATAAGCCAATCCCCGTTTTCTCCAGTATCAAAGAGCACTTTTCCACCAATCAAAAACGAAACCCCCCAGCCTGTTTTTAATCCGGGCTCTTGAGCCTCTTTATCAAAAAGTAGTCTTACCTGCATAGTCTATAAAATTAAATTTAAAAAACAACCAACAGCCAAAGCAATGGTAAGCATAATCAAAGCCGACTTTAACATATCCTTTAGCCCTAACTCGCGCACCAGCACTGAAAATGTTGCAACGCAGGGAAAATAAATCGCCAGAATTGTCGAGCCAATTACCAATTGTTTTACAGTTAAATCAAGCGGAGCAAGCATGCCCACAGCAACATCCTTTCTTAAAAACCCCACGATTAAGACCGGGATTGCTTCCTTAGGCAGCCCCCACAACTCGGTTAAAGCCGGAGTAAAGGCGCTAGCAATAAAGTCTACTATCTTCAAAGAATAAAGAATATTAACCAAAAGGATTCCCAAAAGCACAAACGGCAATGCCTCTTTTAAAAAACTTAACACGCGCATCCAAAGCTTTTTAACCACTGCTGTAAACTGCGGAATTCTGTAAGGAGGAATTTCAATTAATATCTCCGGGCTCATCCCTTTTAAAACCTTATTTAAAACAACGCCTTTTATAACTAAGAGGACAAAAAGCGTAGAAAAGACAATCACAACGTATTTGCCTCCGTAGCTTCCCAATATACCGATAATCATAGCAATCTGCGCCATGCAGGGAATCGCCACTGCCATCAAAGTAGCGGCAATAAATTTCTCCCTCCTGCCCTCCAGGAGCCGTATTGCCAGGGCTCCGGGAACATTACAACCCAACCCCAGAATAAAAGGAATTATTGCATATCCGTGCAAGCCAAAGTGGTGCATCACATTATCCAGTAACACCGCTAACCGCGGCAGATAACCAAAATCCTCCAAAAAACCCAATATCAGATAAAAACTGAATATATAAGGCAAGACCATGGCAATCGGAACATAAAGCCCAGTAGTCAAAAGCCCGAATGACTGGCCGAAGTTTATTTCGCCTTCAATTAGGTTTCCGATTAAAATCCGGCTCAAAAAACTACCCTCACGCATCAAAGCATTGATTTTCAACATCAAAGGCAGCCAAAGCTTTGTAAACAAGGGCTCGAATATATACCCGATAATATTCTCACCCAGAAAGCGCACTATCCAAAAACAACAATAAACCACCCCCAAGGCAATAGGAATTCCGGTAAGCGGCCGGATACTTAAATCTTCCAATCTCTCCAGTAAAGTATGGTGGTGATGACTCAGATTCTGAACGCCCTCGACAATGTTGCCTATTTTCTTCCATCTTTCGCTATCATTAGAAAAAGACACCTTAACTGCCTTAGCCTGCGGGATACACTCAATTAATTCCTTTATCCCCTCTCCCGTAAGACCGCAGGTAGAAATCACCGGCACCCCAAGCTGCTCTTCCAACTTTTTTACATCAATATAAATACCTCTATGTTTTGCCTCATCGCGCATATTTAAGACCACTACCACCGGCATACCTTTTTCCAGCAACTGTAAAGTCAAATATAAATTCCGCTCTAAATTGGTGGCATCAATAATATTAATCACTAAGTCCGATTCTGCCAACATATGTAATGCTACTTCTTCTGACTTGCAAGTCGGATCCAGGCTATAAGTCCCGGGCGCATCTATCACCACATCCTTTCCCTGGCCTACCTTCATGTATCCCTGGGTGAATTCCACGGTGGTCCCGGGATAATTAGAAACGATCACCTTTGCTCCGGTAAGCCGGAAAAATATGGTGCTCTTGCCGACATTGGGATTTCCTAATAATAAAATCTTCTTCTCACTCATTCTTTAACTTCCACAAAAATCCTCTGCGCCATGCCGTAGCCAATGGCAATTTGCGTATTATCCACCTCTATTGTCTGCGGCCCGCCCCAGATCTGGGAACTCACCTTGGTTATTTCTTTACCCGGCCTTAAGCCCATATTACACAGCTTGTTGGCCATCCCCTGGCCGCCGCGTATTTCTACGACTATCCCCTTTTGCCTTGACTGCATCTGAATTAAATTAACAATCATTTTCCCTTTCTTAACTTTCTAGCACAAATCCCCGGCCTGCATTTTTCCTTTTTGATAAATTACGCTTACCCAAATGCCTTGTAAGCCATCCGTTTTTTGCGCCTGGCCTGGAAGCAAAGTAGGTCACGTAAGGTTTAATATCTAACAAAGGAGTCTGATCGAGCATATCTACTTCCAAAAAAGTAATGGTACTTCCTTCTACCTTTTGTACCCTGACCACAGAAAACCCAAGATGATTCGGCCGGTGAGGACTTCTGATCGCAAATATGCCCCGCTGCTGGCTCTCAAGATAAGGTATACTTACAAGACTTTCTGTCTTGGAGCGGTCAAAGTAATAGATTAAAGTCAAGTGCGAAAAGCCTGCGACATCTTTAAGCCCCCTTTGGTATTCGGGAAATATTTCAATCCGGCCCGTGGCTTCTTTTTTAAACCTGCCCTGAATAGGTATTCCCGGAGTATTTTTATAAGGAGTATAAATCGGGCCAATCGGCTTTAATTTAATTTCTTTTTCCATGGGATTTTTTTATTATAACATAAGTAGTAATAAAATTATCATCGTATTTTCTAACTTTAACAGCAGAATTTCTAAAAACCTCACTTACTATACGGCCTAAATTTATTAACTTGCCTCTGTGTATCTCGTTATTGATCCTATAGACTTTATCAACCAGAGCCCTGCCTTTTTTATTTAAATCCGAAATTATAATCTTTGCTTTGGGCCTTGCCACTCTAAGCATCTCTTTAACTGCTAACTTGGGGCTGTGTACATCGTGCAACAAGTTGGCAGCGATTACCGTAGCAAAGCTGTTATTTCTGAATTTCAATCTCCCGGCATCCATTTTTAAAAATTTGACCCTATTCAGAACCTTGAATCTGCGCGCATAAATCCTTGCCACACGCTGCGGCCCTTTTGCAATATCAACCGTTGTTAGCCGAAATCCTGATTTTGCTAATGCGTAAGTCATCCTTCCCGGGCCTGTACCTACGTCTAAAACCGGCTCAGTTATAGCACCTGCCCTGGCAAGAACTTTCTCTCTTGCCGCATCCATATCATAACCGTATCTCTTAAAAAGCAGCCTGATTCTTTCATACTGCCTGAATTTACGGTAATCCTTGTTTTTTCTTTGAGCAGATTTATAAGCGCTGATTACTACAAACCCGCATTGGCCAAACCCTTTCTTAGGCTTCTGGACGGAATGTATTTTATCCGGGAGGTTAGAAAGAGTCTGAAAATAACTAAAACGGTTAAAGCCTATTGCCTTCAATAAATCCGTAACTTCCCGGACGCTAAAGAAATTAGCTCGCTTGTAAAAAACGCTTTTCTTCCTGCGGTAATATTTTCCCAGGAAGCTTTCTTTATCAATGATAGCGATAATAATCCTGCCATTATCCTTTAAAAGCCGGTAGGCTTCATCTAAAGCCTTTACCGAGTCCTTAACAAAACATATGGTAATTATAATAGCAACGTAGTCAAAAAAAAACCTTTAAAAGGGAGTTTCTCTGCCCTTGCCTGACGAACCTTTATTCCCCTCTTGCGGGCAATCTTTAGCATATTGGCTGAGGTATCAATTCCATTTTTTATTCCCAGTGAAGAAGCAAACCTGCCTGTGCCTACCCCTACCTCAAGCCCTTTGCCTGATTTCGGTATTACTTTTTTTAAAGCCGCAATTTCACAAAGATAAGCAAATTTATTTCTTTCATACCAGGCGTCATACTTTTTATAATAACGCTCAAATATATTCTTCATAGACCCAAATTGCCAAGCCAGCCGTCATAAAAGCGCTTTAGATGTTCATATAATTCCTTATCCATGGTATTCTTTATAACATCCTTTTCATGAAAAGAATACCTGTAGTTTGCGCAATAGTTTAAAATAATATCCTTTGCCTGATTTATTTTTTTGGACATCTCCTCGCAGTGCTTTTTATCTTGCTCAGGGCAGCGGTCAGGATGGTATTTATTAATCAGCTTGCGGAAGGCTTCTTTAATCTCTTCAATGCCCGCCTCCTCGCCTAATCCTAACAATTTCCTTGCTTCGTCAATTTTTTGAAAATTTGCCATCTTTTTTATTTATCTCGATAGATTCGATTAAAAACTCTTTTTCAAAATTTATACTGATACTTTCGCTATTGCAGCGCGGGCACTTTATCGTAGGCGTGGAAATAAATAAACTGCTTTTGCAGTCATGACAAATAAGCAATACCTTCAGAGGCTCGATATTTAACCTCACATCCTCAAAACCGCTACTACGGGAAAGCTCCTGATAAGAATTTCGCAAGCCCTCTTTACTTACGTGGCTTAAAGGGCTTAACCTGACATTAACGCTGACCTCCCCGTCAACCTTTTCTTTATTAAACTTATTCCTCAGCGCTGAAATAATTTCGTTTACAAAAGCCGTTTCGTGCATACGCAATCCTCCTCCTCAGAATTTTACTAAGTTTTTCTTTAAAGGTGCGGCTGGATTACCTTGACGATATCTGACTTCGGGACTACTCCGATAATCTGCTCTACGATTTCGCCGTTTTTAAATACCGATAGTGTCGGTATGCTCATGATACTGTATTGGGAGGCGACATTAGGCGCCTCATCAACATTTAACTTACAGACCTTTAGCCTATCTTTGTATTCATTAGCTACTTCTTCAACTGCAGGTGCAACCATGCGGCAGGGTGCGCACCACTCTGCCCAAAAATCCACCAGACAGGGAACCTTTGATTCCAATACCTCACTCTTGAAGTTTGCGTCGTTTACCTGGACTTCCATAACCAAACCCTCCTTTTTTTATCTTTGACATATACCATTATCCGAACACGGCGGCGTATCACACCTCTCTGTCCTTCCGCAGCATGTTAAGCCGCCCTGAGAACCAATCCTATTACTGTTTGCGCGGACATTGCTTCGTGAAAATATTTTTTCCAGTTTCTTGCTTCCGCAAAACCTGCATTTCATCTCAGGCTGCTCTCCAGCCACACCAAACAAAAATTCGCTTATCCTGGAACAATCTTTACATCTGAATTCATAAATCGGCATATTTACCACCCCTTCCTAAAAATCCCTTTCTTGCTGTTATAAAGTAAAACCGTATGCCCCATCTTGCATCCGGTATTCCTGGCAACCACCGGACATTTTACCATAAATAAGAAAAATATTGGTTTTTTCTCGTTTGATAAGGATTCAAAGTTGCCCTGGCCCTTGCTGATTATCATATCCGCAGTTTTAAAAACAGCTTTAAACTTACCTGAACACAAATTCAGGATCGTGCCCGGGGCGTCTGTGCCGTTAGAGATAATTTTTGCAATCCGATTTATCCCGCATTTTTTAGCGTCTTCTAAAAGCGCGTCGTTAATCACCGGTTTTTCTTTAACCGCATAATCAATGGCCTTACCCGGATACAAATTATTTATTTCTTCTATTAAAACCCGGTCAAAAACAACTTCACCGCAGTTATCCGCTAAATAGAGGATCTTATGCGCCTTTTTTAAAGCGCTCTTAAATTCCGCGTAGTGGAAGATTGATTTTTTTGCCACGCGCCTGCTTTCTTCAGAGAGAATCTTTTTTAATTCCGCCTCTACATCCACATTGTTCTTTACCCCGAAATCAATCACATTTCCGGCAATTGCCAGCTCTATTGCGCATAGAAGCCGGTCTTTTGAATGCGCTACCTTGTTTTTTAACTTAGGGTAAAGACTTAAAGCAAGGCGGTTGCTTTTTTCTTTTATTTCTTTATAAGGGTCGCCGTTGGAAGAGATTTTTTTCAATAAGGCATAGGCATTGCGCGCTATTTCAGGAGGATTGGATGCAAGCGAAAGCTCAGGAATCAGCCTGGCAAAATTATTAATTACCTTCTTTTGCGCCTTATCCGTAGCGCGCATAATCCGCGCCCCCTCTAAGAGCTGCCGGAAAAAACAGGGAATACAATCTAAATAACTTTTCATTATTCTATTTTTTATCCTGGCAGGGCTTTTAGTGCTTTGTTTTGCCCCTTCTGCTTAAAGTATCAGCATCGCTTAAAGAGACAACTTCCTTCAAGCGGCCCTGGCCATAGACAGAGACTATCTTGATGTTTTTACAGGAAGTTGAAAACAAATCCTTTATTTTAAAAATTTCCTCTTTGGGTAAGGCTGTAATACTGCAAGGCCTTAAGGGGGTATTGACCTGGATCTCATCGGGCTTGATATAATTCGCCAGGTAAATAAATTTATTCACCTCGCCTTTATTGCTGTTTAAAAAATTTGAACCCGGCTGCGAATAGGGGATAAACATAATTTGTAGAGCCAGCCTTCCTTGATAACCTTTCTTGAATTTTTTTATCCCGTCAACAATATCGGTAAAATCTATTTCCCTTAGCGGCCGGTTTATCTTTTCTAAAAGTTCTAAGGAACAGGCATCAAGTTTGGCAACCACAAAATCTGCCAGGCTTAATTCCTGTCTAACTTGATCTTCTTTGATCAACGCAGAATTAGTCAACACTGCAATCGGCGCCTTGCCCAGGGCCTTGACTTCCTTGATTGCCTCGCCCAAATTTGCTGCCAGCGTAGGCTCTCCCCTACCGGAAAAAGTAATGAAATCTATCGGCGTATCAAGAGGCAGTGTTTTTATCTCCGCTAAAACTTTTTGCGTTGGGACATAAGTTTTTCTCTCTGCGCTATGCTCTTTTGCGGGGCCCAACTGGCAATAGACGCAGTCAAAATTACAGATTTTTCCTTCCTGAGAAAGTAAATCTATGCCCAGAGAGCTGCCTAACCTCCAGGAGGCTACCGGCCCGTAAATATATTTATATTTAGACATAATCCTTCCTATAATCTTAAAAGGTAATCGGCTATAGCGCGGTATAAAGTACTTACTGCCAGAATCGAACAGTGCAGATATTCCTCAGGCACGCCCTTTAACTTCTTGATCACTTCTGCCGGAGATATTGATAATGCCTCTTTAATTGTCTTACCCCTAGCCATACTCGCAGTCATCGCTGCGCAGAATCTGGTTGCTTCGCAGCCCTGGGTATAATATTTTACTTCAACTAACCTGTTATTTTCAATAACTAAACAGATCTCCATTTCATCTCCGCAAAGCCCCTTCATATAGGCTGCACCGCTTGAGTCATTCATCCTGCCAAGAAAGCTAGGATCACTAAGGACCTTTGCTATTGCTTTTGGATAAGCGCCTAAATCCGCTTTATTCTCTTTTTTCCCCATAGTTCTATGCTTTAGCCTTGCAGGGCTTCCCAAATTTTAATCACTTCCTGCTTAACTTTTATATCTTTATATTCCGGTATGGTCTTTGCTTCTACCATTGCCTCAACTACTGACTTATCAAAGCTGATTTTTCCCAGCAAAGGAATATTATTTTTAAGGCAATGCTCTTCTATTTCTTTAGACATCTCTGGATTTAAGTCATGCTTATTAATCACTAATTTAACCGGCAGCTTAAAATGCTTTGTAACCTCGATTATTCTTAAGGCATCATGCAGGCCGGATAATGTCGGCTCTGTTACTACCACTGCGCAGTCTATCCCGGAAAGCGAAGCAATTACCGGACACCCTATTCCCGGAGCTCCATCAATAATCACCCAGTCGCAGTTTCGGCTTTCTGCCAATTCCTTGGCTTTTTTGCGCACCAGGCTGACCAGCTTGCCTGAATTTTCTTCGGCAATACCAAGTTTTGCGTGCACCATCGGGCCAAAGCGGGTCTGTGAAACAAACCATTCCCCTGATACATTCTGCTGCATTTTTATGGCCGCAACGGGGCAGATATGGCTGCAAAAAGCGCATCCTTCGCAGGCCACTGAATTAACTTTAAAATCCTCACTAATTGCATTGAACCTGCAGGCAACAATACACTTGCCGCAGCGCTCGCAGATTTTTTTATCTATAACTGCGCTCATCCCGCTCTTAAATTCCTGGCGCTCTTTGATATCAGGGGCCAGGAGTAAATGCAAGTCTGCAGCATCCACATCGCAGTCTGCCATGACCTTGTTCTTGGCTAAAGCAGCAAAAGATGCAGTAAGAACAGTCTTACCGGTGCCGCCTTTTCCGCTGATAATTACAATCTGTTTCATAAGTTTTTTAACATAATACAGGCGTTATAAACCACCTGAATATTATTTTCCTGGCAAAATTTTATTGCCTGATCACTTTCAGCACCCGGCTGCAGCCAGGCCTTTTTTATGCCTTTGTTCAAACACTCCTTTAAAATATTTTCAGTAACTGCAGGAGGGGTTACAAAATCAACCACATCTATTGCCACAGGAATATCGCTTAAGGTCTTATAACACTTATGCCCTGCTACGGATTCTATATTAGGGTTTACCGGATAAACCTGGTAACCCTTCCCCACCAGCTTCTTAAAAATCTGGTAAGCGTATTTACTCTCGTTCCTGAAAGAGCCGATAACTGCGAAGTTCTTTTGTTTTAAAAAATCGTTAACCAGGTTTTGCATTTTTTATAGTCTCAAAAATCCCCCGAAACTCCTTGCGGTACTCTGGAAAAGCCTGAACCAAAGCTTCTCCTTTGGAATAAACCTGGGCTATTTCTTTTTTAAAGGGGACCTTCATTAATATCGGGATTTTTTCTTTTTGGCAATATTTTTCGGTTTTATCATTGCCTAAATCAGCGCGGTTGATTACCACCCCAAAAGGAATCTTTAGCTTCCTTAATACTTCGACTGCCAAGACTAAATCATTTAAACCAAAAGGCGTGGGCTCAGTAACCAGTATAGAATAATCGCTTTCTTGAATTGAGGCAATAACCGGACAAGATGTGCCTGGAGGGGCGTCGATGATTACGGTTTTTTCTGGATTTATCTGCTGCTTTACCTGGCGGATAAGCGGCGGAGACATTGCTTCGCCAATATTCAACTTTCCGTGAATAAAGTCCATTTGAATAGAACTTCCGTATTCTATTGCCCCGATTTCCCTGTTTACTTCTTTGATTGCATTCTCAGGGCAAAGAGCCGTGCATGCGCCGCAGCTATGGCAAAGCTGTTCGAAAACCAGAATATTTCCTTTTTTATTATTATCTGCCGGCGGTAAAACCGCTAAGGCATTATAGACACAGATCTGGGCGCATTTTCCGCAAAAAGTGCATTTTGCTAAATCTATTTCAGGAACCAGCACATGGGCTTTTTTGCGCTCTTTTATTGCCGGCTTTAAAAATATATGCGCGTTTGGCTCTTCTACGTCACAATCAATAAATTGCACATTTTCAAGCGATAAAGCCAGGCTAACGGCAATCGTAGTCTTGCCGGTTCCCCCTTTTCCGCTGGCAACTGAAATAATCATGGATTTTATATGATTTGGTGGTAGGCGATTAATATTTGCTGAAATTCGCTGTTATCCCTGCTGACTGCGAAACCTTTCTCAGTTAAATATTTCTCTATATCCGATAAGCCGGTCTTACCGACCTGGTGCGTTCTTCCTTCCTGCTTATGAATCTTATCCATTAAGCTTAAGCCTTTTTCAGTAAAATCGGCGATGATAATCTTTCCTTCAAAACTGACTATCCGGATTAATTCGTCAATGACTTTAAAGGGGTTTTCCAGGTGGTGCACGGTATTGATAGAAAAAATCAGGTCAAAACTCCTGTCTTTGAAACTCAAGTGTTCGGCGTTTTCAATCCTGAAATTCACCCTATCTTTGAGGCCGAAGTAATCTAAATTCAGCTTGGCGAATTTCTGCTCTTCCTCGGATAAATCAATACTGGTAAAACGATAACCTTCTTTGGCAAGCTCAAGGGCAAAATGCCCCTTGCCGGTTCCCACCTCTAAGATATCGCCGAAAATTGGCTGTGATTTATCAAAGATAAATCTTCTTTCCTTTACGATATCATAGCCGAGACCCTTATAAAAATTCTGGCGCTCTAAATAGCGCTGGTGATTTTCTAGGGCTTCTTTTTGCAAGGCCTTTTTTATCCCCGGACCATCCTTGTGCCGCAATCCGGGCAATTAGTATTATAACAAGGCACCCCAGCCTGGTGCGTTACTTTTTTTCCGCAGCTGGGACAGACGCAATTGCCTCCTGGGCCGGCACCTGCACGGTTGCCACCCAAACGGCCTCTTCCTGCACCCCTACCCATGCCTCTTCCTCGGCCAGTTCCTGGGCCTTGTCCTCTCGGGCCTGTTCCATCTCCCCATGGCATATCAACCTCCTGGTAAAGATAGTGCTTTATTAGGACACTGCTCTACGCAAACACCGCACTCAACACATTCATCACTGACCACTGCTTTGTCGTTTTTAATTTCTATTGCTTTAACCGGGCAAATATCAACGCAGCTTGCGCAGCCATTACATTTTTCTTTATCAACCTTAACTGCCATAACCACTCCTTTGTTGTTTTATTTATTGCCTCTACCCGGCATTCCGAATTTAGAGCCGACGCTCGGGCCTTCAGTAGCTTTAAATTTTCCTGACTTGTATCCTTCGATAGCCCCTTTAACCGTGCCTGAAACTCCTGTGCAGATCTGAATCCCGGCGGCATTTAGCGTCTGAAATGCATTTGGCCCGACATTGCCGGTTAAAACCGCCTTTACTGCCTTTGACGCTATGAGCTGGCCTGATTGTACGCCTGCCCCTCCCATTGATTCAATATTGGGATTCTCAATAGCTTCAAATTCTAAAGTGTCGCTCTCGGCAATAATAAAATAGCGGCATCTGCCAAAACGCGGATCAACATTAGAATCTAAAGTATTGCCCTCGGAAGTTATGCAAATTTTCATATTTTACTCCTTATGCCTTTTAATCTTTGTGGCCTTCGTCGCCTGAGTGGTCACACTCTTCTTTTTCCAGGCCATAACCCTTGCCTGAACCAGGCGAACAAAGGCTGGGCCCGCCTTTTAATTCATCTTTCTTTAATGCTTCAATTACCTCGTCGATTTTGCCGCTTATTCCTACAAGCGTCTTAATTCCGTATTCCGTAAAAAAAGAAGTTGCGCGCATGCCCATGCCTCCGGCAATAATACACTCTACTCCTTTACTATGCAGAAATTTCGGGATCGACCCTGGTTGATGCCCAGGATTGGCAACCTCGCTCCTTTTAAGAACCTTGTTATTTTCTATATCAACAAGGGTAAAAGAAGGGCACCTGCCGAAATGCGCAGACACAAAATCCCCATCAGTAGATATTGCAATACGCATATCTGCTCCTTTTTTTAATAGTTACGCTTTTTTCTCGTCCTCTTGCTGTGCTTTTTCCAAAGTCTCTATGCGGCTCTGAATATCTTCCAGCTGCTGTTTTAACATATCCGCCTGATATTTCAAAGCGTCTGCTTCCTGTTTCGGGGTGACATCAACCGGCGCAAGATACATTGCAGGATTCGCCCATCCACCAAAAGCAGGCATTCCAATAGCCGCTCTTTGCCAGCCAGGAAGTCCGGTGGCATAATACCAATTGCGCCTACCTCTTCCACCACCGCGGCCAAAACCGCCTCCGCGGCCATAAAATCCTCTGCCTGCGCCAAAACCTGCGCCAACAGCCGGATTCATATAACCGGGTACAGAATAACCAGCGCAATAACCTGCTGCTCTTCCTGTCATTGGGCCTAATCCCATAGGGCCCGTTCCATCTCCTCTTGGCATATTACTCGCCTCCTTTCCAAGATCATTTTCTTTTTTATCTGAATCTTTAGAATCTAACTTTACTGCGCAATAACCCATTCCCCGTCCGGTCATTGCTCCTAATCCTCTTGGTCCTCTTCCGTCAAAACCTGGCATTCCTAAATCCTTTCTTTTAAAATCCCTTGTTCTTTCCGCTACACTCTTTGCACAATCCGTAAAATTGGATCAAATGATTAGTAATCTTAAAATCGTATTTTTTTGCTAAACCCTCTTCTGTCCTTTTGAACAGTTCAACTTCGTCATCAATAAATTCAGTATAATCTATAACCCTGTTACAATTGCTGCATATCAAATGATGGTGGTGATCAACGCCTTTTGGGTCTTTTACGATCTCATAGCGCGCCCTGCCGTCGCCAAAATCGAATTTGTAAATAATTCCTAACTTTACTAGAATTTCCAGGGTCCGGTAAACCGTAGTCAGGCCCACAGAAGGATACACAGAGTGCACTTTCATATAGATGTCTTCTGCGCTTAAGTGCTTATTCGCCTTGATAAGCACGTCCAGAATCGCCTCTCTACCTAATGTGATCCTGTGGCCGAATCCGCGAAACCTGCCATGCCACCATGGGTATACCCCTCTTGCTCTTCTCGGCAACTCATCTGCTCCTTATTGAATATGGTTTCCATTAACAATATATGCTATAATTTGCCTGTTGTCAAGTCTTTTTTTTGAAATTAAAAAGACCCGGACTTTATTTCTCAAGACGCGGTCTTTGAACAGCTATTGAGCATTGCTAAAACCGGGTTTTGTATTTTAAGAACGGATCTTGAGAACTAAAAAACCCGGTTCGTTAAAACCGGGCTTAAACCTCAACTTCAAATCCAAATTTTCTCTAACTCTTTGCGAGTTAAGGAGTTGCAAAGGGTAGAAACGTCCCCTCTATAAAGCTGCTGTGGCTAGTTCGACCAGGCGGTTGATCAGTTTCATGTTCTCATCGGTAAAAGAAACCGAAGAACTGCGCAGAGCCCCTAAATTCATCACACCCCAGACTCTGTCCTTTACTCTAATCGGCACCACCATTGCCGAGCTGATCTGCGGACGGTTCAGGTGCTGCTTTATCCGGTTATCCTGCACATTATCATCCACGATAAAGGCCTCGCCTGCCTGGGCAGCCTTACCGGAAATCCCATCCCCCATCTGCACCTTTGCCTTATCCACTACTTCTTTTGCCAAGCCCCTGGCAACTGAAATCCCTAGTTCATTCTTATCTGCGTCTATAAGCATTATCGAGCCTAAGTCTGCGCCGGTAACCTGAAAAGCCACATCCATCAGCGCATTCAATAATTTATTCATCCTCACTGAGTCCGCAGCCCCAACCTGCCTCTGCTTGATTAAATTCTGGCATGATAACTTTAAATTATATTCGCTGACGTCTTTAATTAGTTCTATCAGCACCTTAGCACCGTTAAAGGAAATCACCCGCAGCTCGGAAATCATACTCCATAAATCTTCCAAACCAATTCCGAACTCTTCGGCAATGTGGCGGTAGCGCTCCTTGGGTTTACGCGCAACCAGAACCATTGGCCCGACTATAATATATCCTAAAACCCGCTGGTCTATTCGCAGCGGGATAATAAAACTCTGCAAACCCAGTTCACAGCTAAAACCTAAATTCCTATCCAGCACACCCCTGCCGCCTAAAAACGTAGGCAGGCACGGCCCGCAAATCCTGGCTTTAACAGTAAAATCCGCCCTCGCCAACTCATCGCAGAGGCGCGGCTTTATCTTGGAAGCAATCAAAAATCTCCCCTTTGCATCATAAGTGCGCAGGTAGACATTAGTTATTCCGGCAAACTTATCTTGGATCTTCTGCCACTCCTCTAAATCAATTATATCCTTTAGCTGCATGTCCTGGCCCGGATTACCTCTCTTCTCCTGCCTGAAAAACTGATTCCTGCCTTTTTTTAATGGTTGCATCATAACGAGACCCTCGCTTTTAAGACTTCTTTTTTAATAATCCGTATTTGTGCATCTTTTTATAAAGCGTGGTGCGGTTTATTCCCAGCGTCTTGGCTGTCTCATTCCTATTCCAATTCGTAGAATTAAGCGCCTCCAGAATCAAATCCTTTTCCGGCGATGCCAAAGCATCTTTTAATTTCAAGCCGTTGCCGTTTCCATTTCCGTTTACCTTTACCTGCTTATCATTGATAAAATCAGGAAAATCCTCAGGCGTGATTACCGGGCCCTTGCTTAAAATTATCGCCCGCTCAATCACATTCTCCAATTCGCGCACATTTCCCGGCCACTCATAATTCATTAACACTGCCAGCGCACCTTCGGAAACACCCTCTATCTTTTTATTCACATGCTGGGTGTGTTTCTTAACAAAATCATCCACTAATAATTTAATATCCCCTTTCCTATCTCTTAAAGGCGGAACTTTGATATTAATAATATTCAAGCGGTAATATAAATCCTGGCGGAACTTTCCTTGCTCAATCAGCTCTCTTAAATCCTGGTTTGTAGCGGCGATCACCCGCACATCGACTTTCATAGTCTTATTATCGCCCACGCGTTCAAACTCGCCTTCCTGCAGCACGCGCAACAGCTTAACCTGCAGAGCCGGTGAAAAAGCATCAATTTCATCCAGGAAAATCGAACCGCCGTCAGCTAATTCAAATCTGCCGACCTTATCCTTAATCGCGCCGGTAAAAGCGCCCTTTACATGGCCAAAGAGTTCGCTTTCAAGCAAAGTCTCAGTGAGCGCGCCGCAGCTAACCTCTACAAACGGCTTTCCGCGCTCTTGCTCATTATATTTATGCACTGCATGCGCAACCAGGCGCTTGCCTGTTCCGCTTTCGCCATGAATCAGAACCGTTGCCCGGGTATTAGTAACCGCATCAATCAGGTTATAAACCTTTTGCATCCTCTCGTCTTTTCCCACGATATTATGAAAACGCTGCCGCGAACCAGTTGAAAGTTGTTCTTTTAAACGCAGATTCTCCTCCCTAAGCGACCTCTCCTTAATCAATCTTTCAATCACCAGCTTAATCTCACTATCCACAATCGGCTTGGTAACGTAATCATAAGCACCCTGCTTAATCGCCTCTACGGCATTCTCAATACTGCCAAAGCTGGTAATCAAAATCACCGGGACCTCAGGCATATTCTTCTTCACTTCCTTTAAAAGCTGCAGGCCGTCCATCTGCGGCATCTTGATATCGGTAATAATAATATCGGCGTTATAATTCTTTAATAATTCGATTGCCTCTTTGCCGTTGGCAACACTGCTTACGGTGTATCCGGAGATAGTGAGTAATTTGCTTAATGAGCGCCTGACCAGCGGCTCATCATCCACAACTAATATGTGCCTACCGTTTGAGTTATGACTAATCATTTTCCAAATGCCTCTTAGGGATTAAAATAGTGAATTTGCTGCCCTCCTGGGGAAAACTGGTAACCTCTATTCTACCCTTATATTTATCAATTACTTCCTTGCAAATCGATAATCCCAATCCAGTGCCTACTTCTTTGCTCTTGGTACTAAAAAACGGCTCGAAAATATGCTCCATAACCTCTTTTGCTATTCCCGGTCCGCTATCTTTAATCATTACCTCTAACATCGAATTCCTCATGCCGCCAGAGATCTCCAATTTCCCGCCTGCAGGCATTGCCTCCAAGGCATTCCTGATAATATTCACAAATACATAACCCAAATTCATATCCACAACCCTAGGAAGCACCTCAGCATATTTTTTTTCTATATCAATCTTACCGTTTCTTTTTCCTTTTAAGACCTCTAACGCGTCTTCAATCAAAACCTGTACTTCAGAATATCTGCGCTTACGGCTGGAATTAGAATTTAGCTGGTAGGAAAAATCCAGTAACGAACGGGTGATATTGGCAATGCGGTTTAAACCATTCTTTATCTTAATCAGGTATTCTTTAGTTACTGAATGCTCAGTGGTATGGTTAAGCAGCATATTGGTGTAGCGGATAATCCCGTCCAGCGGATTATTAATCTCATGCACTACTCTAGCTGCCAGCTTACCCACGCTTGCGTATTTCTCTAAAGAAGCCTTCTGCTTATGCGATACCTCCCACTCCTCTTTCATCTTTGCCAATAACAGGATGTCCTCTATAATAGTAGAAAAATATTTAGACATGGTAACCGCACAGTTAAAATCCTTGTCTGTAAAGGCCTGGCCGTCAGATTTATCTACCAAATTAATCAGGCCAATCGGCCCCCGGGAAGACAAAAACGGAATAGAGATAAAAGAATTGGTATGATAATGCGTAAAGCCGTTTCTCTTAAAACGGCTGTCCTTCTCTATATCCTTGACCAAAATCGGCTGGCGGAATTCTATAACTTTTCCGGAAACCCCCTCGCCCATTCTCTGGCGCGTGCCTAAAATATCCAGTTTTTTACGGTTATAAAAAGCATCGAGCACCAGCTCTTTACTCTTGGCATCAATCAAAAATAAAGATGCGCCCTGGGCCTCGCAAATAGACATAATTTCCTTAAGCGCACCGTTTAAAAAATTCTTCAATACCACATCTTGTTTTTCTGCTACCAGCGCCTCTTTCATTCCTTGTCCATCTCCTTTAGCAAAGCCGTGGCAGTCTTTGCTAACTTACCTTCCGGAAAATTACGCACTAATCTTTCTAAGGCCCCTTTGGCTTTTGCCTGGTCATTCAGTTCGCGGTTGTAAATCAAGGCAATATCAAACAACATTCCCTCAACATTGGCCTTATCCCAATATTTCTCAATCATTGAATTTAAGCTTGCAATTGTGGCCGGCCAGTCTTTTATCTCTTTGTAGCAGTTAGCAACCAGTGTATCTGCGCTATAAGCCAGCATAGTCCCCGGATTCTCATTCGATAATTCATTATAATGCACAATCGCTTCTTTATACGCCCCAATCATTTTTTCCGGCTGATGCGCTATCTTATACCTCTGGGCAATATAAAGCGGAACATCCAGGCCTCTTTTTGTCACCGGATAATCCTGGATAACCAGCTTATACTGCAATAATGCCTCTTCCCATTTGTCTTCTATTTCATAGGAATTCCCAAGCAGGAATAAGGCTTCAGCATTAATCTCAGGGTATTTGCTATATTTAATCACTAGTTCTCTTAAATGTGAGCGGGCTTTATCGTATTGCTCTTTGACAATGTAAAGGCGGGCGATATTGAAGTTGGCTTCTACAGCCAGGCGGTTTTCAGGAAAACGTTTCGCAAACCCGGCTAAATCTTTCACGATTCTCTCTACCTGCGACGGAGGGCTGGCATGCGGGTTATTGAAAACTTTTGCCGCTTTCTGCTGCAGGCCCCAGTAGCGTTTTTCAATCGCATACTGGTCGTTTGCGCAGCCT
>QNCD01000008.1 GCA_003644385.1 Candidatus Omnitrophota bacterium | reverse complement strand
TAATAAAAGGGGCAATAAAAAAATATGATGGGTGAAAACGGCGGCTTAAATTACGCGGCTTCTCTTTGATTTTATGCCAACACCAGAAAAAGAATAAAACTATAAACAGAAAATCGCAATATTGAACTCTCTTATTAAATAACAGAAAGTTACTTCCTGCATCAAAAGGTAAAAGTAGGAAATAAATGTAAATAAGTTGCTCCATATTAAATATAACCCTTCCACCAGTAATAAACTATTCCCATGTATTCATGGATTATGCCGCGGATATGACGCAACTTTACCCCCTCAGAATCATCGTAATATATGCAATTAGGTATCGGTACGTAATGCACCGTAATCTCTTTAGCGATTTTATTAAATACCAGAGAAACCCTGCGCATATGGTAAGGGGAGCTGATCAAAATCACAGATCGTAAGCTGTTTTCGTTTAAGATTTCTTTGCTGAATTTAACGTTTTCATAAGTACTCGCTGCTTTCTCTTCCAAAATAATTGCCTCAGCGGGAATGCCTATGGATATTGCTAATCTTTTCATTAATTCTGCCTCTTTAAAAGCGTACATATAGCCGCTGGAAAAGATTACTTTATCGGCATATCCGCCTTTAAAAACCTCTGCTGCAAAAAGCACTCTTTCCTCATAACCCTGGCCGGCCTTCCCGGATTCCCCTACCCCGCCTGCAAAAACTAAAATAGCGTCAGCATCTTGCGGCTTCTCATTTATTTTCAAAGGATTAGCGAGCAACCAGATAAAAGGAGTTTTAAAGAACAAAAAATATGACAAAAGACAAATCAAACCTATACGCATAACCTGCTTATAGCTAAGTCGGTATAAATTCTTTAAACTCTCCTTCCAGAGCAATTGCGCTAAATACTTCTTTTTTTCTATTGTAGTTTTGATCAAATCGCTCATTTCCTTAATCCGGTGACCCCAGTCGTTTTCTGCAGCTATCGATATCCTTCTCTGCCTTAACTGCTCTGAATCTTCTCTTAAAGCCTTTTCTATCAACAGAACAAAATCGTCTCTATTATCTGATACATATACGACTTTATCGTATCTATTATTAAACTTTTCAACTTCAAAAATTTTTGTTGAAACAACCGTTTTTCCAAGTGCCATATATTCATTCAGCTTAGTCGGATAGACATTTTTGGTGTACTCGGTCAGCTTATAAGGAATCAAGGCAAGGTCGAAGAATTTTACGTACTCGGCAAGCCGCTCGTGGCTGCGGCCACCAAGAAATTTCACATTTTGTAACTTTTCCAAATCGGTGACGTCGGTCTGTATTGGGCCGACAAAAACAAAATTATAGTCATTTAGCCTGGTGGCAGCCGATTTAATCAGGTCCTTATCTATCCACCTATGTATGCCGCCGATATAGCCGATAATCGGAGATTTAAGGCCCGCTAGTTCCGCGGGCATTTGCGAATTTCGGACTTTTTCCGGACTGAATTTATCGATATTAACCCCAAAGGGGAACCAGTATGCCTCTTTTGCGTATTTCTTGGCATAATCCAAAAGGTTATGGGATGTCACAAAAACCAAATCAGAGACCTGCAATAACTTTTTTTCAGCGCGAACTAAGTTCTTATTTAAGTTAGTCGCTGCCCTGAAATTGTCTATACAATAGTAGACCACCGCCTTCTTGCTGATCTTACTTATAATATCCAAACTCACGCAATTGGGTATAAAAGTCCAAATTATCGCATCGTTAAAGTCCATAATCTGGATCCAGCGCCTTAGAACAGAAAGCAGTAAAAACCGGTTTATAAATGCAGCAATTGTTGAATAAGGAAAGGGTAAAATTATAGGAGAAAATACGTAGAGATTGGCCTTTACCATCCTTATTCCCTTTGTGCCTTTAAGCCAGTTCCTGACCCGCTGCTTTATCCGCGGAAAATCCTTAAGGTTCGGAGTCCTTATCCCCGTGTTCTCAATAAATAAAACCCTGTTGCCGTTTTCGGCAAACGAGGACATTATTTCCTGGTGCCCCTGCCATATAAAATCCCAGTCAATAGAAGATATACAGATTATATTTTCGCCTTTGAGCATAATATCTCCTGTTTAATCCCCCAGCAAACCCATACCCTGAGGTTACGCAGGCCCACGTCTTTTAAATTTAATGCTTCAAGCCAGGATTCCAATTCCTTTCTAGAAAACCTTGATTAATCAGCACAGCAAACCTATCGTAAAGGCCCCCGGTGAGAGAAAAAGGATTTAAGCTTTTGCAGTGCCTGAAAGGAATTCTTAAACTCATGCTTTCGGCATTTATCCTGCTAAGAATTCAGTAAGGCAATACGCAGATTAAAAATACAACCGAAGAGCAAAAAAACATAACAGATACAAAAGAGCCGGATTAGTCTTAACGCTGATTTTTCTAGTAAGAGTTACCACCTCCAATAAAAACTTTTCTGCTTTACTCTCTTCTTCAAATTTTTCGTAAACGTAAATCACCGCCAGCCCGTTAGGATTTAATAAATTGATCGGTTTTGAAAAATTCTTTTTGGCATCAGCAGTATGGTGTAATACACCGTAGCAATAAATAATATCAAATAAATCTTTCTTAAAAGGTAGAAAGCGGATATCAGCCTGTAAAACATGGGTATTGTGGTATTGCCTGCTTTTTAAATACGCTCTCCTTGCGCCTCCTGCTCTGAGGGCTATTCCAACTACTTCGTAACCGCTGGTTTTTGCGGCTCACCCCAAGTCAGACCCGTTTCCTCAGCCTACATCCAGCAACAAAGCCTCTCCAGGCAGATGAAAAAGACAGCAACCCAATCACCGTTTCAAAATGGTAAGGTAGTTCAGTGCTACCTCGTCGTTTTTCTAACTCCTGCTTGGACCAGAGAAATCCGTAGATTTTTTTAGTTTTCCTGATTTCAAGCTCCATCCGGGCTGACTTCGTATCCCCGGAATTTACCTTTAATTGCGGTAATAAGGAAGGCGCTCCTTCTATTATCGGGTAAAGTGAATTGCCTTTTTTGCATTCAAGGTAGCCGCTCATTATTTCTCCACCACAATCTGAAGAGGAAACCAGCGTCAACAAAGCTGAGTTCTGAATTACAACAAGGGAAATCAATAAATTTATGATTTTATATTTCATTCCAATATTTTTTACGATTACAGGAAATTTACTTAATTTTCTATGTCAAAAATTACAGGTTGACCTTTTAAGGCACCTAAATCTATTTTAGGCATGTATTTATTTACCCAGTAAAAAAAGGAAAAAATAATTAAAAATTCAGAAATCAACGTTGAAAATGCAACCCCTGAAAAACCCACACGGGGTATAAAGTACAAATTAAGCGTTATGTGCATAGCGGTTGCGATAAAATAGGTTGTAAAGATAGCAAACGGCTTCTGAATAATAAGAAGAAATCTCTCCAGTAAAAATTTGAGTGAGAAAGGAATGAGCGTCAGACACAAAATTTTCGAAACAAACACAGAGGCCGCATACTGCTTTCCGAAAAAGAACGGGACTATATAAGTTACTCCGAAAAATAATCCAAATGCTATCAGTAGGCTTGCCAAAAAAAGAATTCTCAGCGCTTTATCGTAAATTTTACGTAAATAACTGATCGAAGAATTAGATATTCGCGCCATGACCGGAAAAAGGGCGACCGCAACCATAAATGGAAAAATCAACATAGATTCGACAAACTTTGTTGCAGCGCTTATCAATCCAGCCTCAAAATCCCCCAAAAGCCAAGATACCATGATAATATCAATCCTGAAGTTGATAATGCAAAAAAATGTCAGAATAAAATAAGGGATACTCTTTTTAAAAAGCGTGCGAAAAGCATCCAGCTTAAATGCTATCGAAGGCCAAAGAAAAACTTTTTTACAGATGATAGCGGTAAAAATAAAGGCGGCTAAGCTTGATAATAAGATTGCAGCGGCTGCTCCGAACACGTCAAATTTTGCCCATTTTAGAATTGTAAAAACCAAAACTAACTTTAAAACCGAATCTACACCTTGAGAGAAAGCCTCGTATTCCATTTTTTCAAAAGAATGGAATATTGATTTGTAAAAAGTAGTAAAAGAGCTAAATATCAAAGTTATCCCCATCAGAAGAATTAGAATAAATGATTTTGCTAAGCTAGTGATGCTTAATGAAATTGCGATAATCAAGACGAAGGTAATCGTCGCCAGTAAAACCCTCATTCCTAAAACATAAGAGGCGTATTCTTTTTTGTATTCTGGGTTTTTCCCGGCGGTCTCCCTAATCAACAATTCTTTAAGTCCGAAGTCGGCTAATGCGTTAAAAAGCCAGACAAAAGAAATTGCGATCGATAACTTGCCGAACCCGACTGCCCCAAGCAAACGTGCGATTATTATAAAGGAAATAAAATTTAGAATTTTATATACTAACTCTCCCATTATTAAAGCGGAGAGGTTTTTAAATATATCTCGTAATAACATTCTAATCCTTACTAATCAAAAAATCATTTATGATCAAATTATCAATACCCGTATCAAAAAAACATTTCAACGCATCCCGCGGAGAAAGAATCATCGGTTCGCCTTTTATGTTAAAAGATGTATTCAACACTACTGCGGTTCCGGTTAAATCCTGGAAAGATTTTATCAAGCGCCAGAATTTTTCGTTATGCTGCCTTTTGACAAGTTGGGGGCGGCTGGTACCATCAACGTGGACGACAGCGGGAATCTGGTTTACCTTTTCTTTTCTGACAGAATAAGCTGTTATCATAAAAAACTCTTCTCTCTGGGTATGAAAATAATCTTCAGCTACCTCATAAAGTAACGAAGGACAGAAAGGCCTGAACCATTCTCTGAATTTTACTTTTTCGTTTATAATATTAGTATTCTCTTTTTTACGCGGATCGGCCAGAATAGAACGATTACCCAAAGCGCGAGGCCCATACTCCATCCTGCCTTGGAACCATCCGATAATCCTTCCCTGAGCAAGCAATTTTGCTGCCATCAAAGCAGCATCATCAACTTTTTCATATGGTATATTCCGCCCTTTCAAAATAGACTCGACTTCGTAATTAGAAAATTCTGGCCCTAAGAAAAGATGCTCAAGTTTTGGGATATTTTTTTCGCCGCAAATATTAAACTGCTGATATAAGGCGGCCCCCAACGCTAAACCTCCATCTCCGGCATTCGGAAAAACATGATACTCATCAATAATATTGGCCTCTACTATTTTTTGATTTAATTTTACGTTGAGAAAAACCCCTCCCGAGGTTGCCAAGCGTCTGACGCCTTCTTTCTTCGCCCAATAGCCGATTAATTCTATCATTTCTTTTTCTAGAAGATATTGTGCCTTGGCTGCGATATTCTTATCACCGTAGGTATCTTTTATTCTCTTAATGCTGCTTAATTCGGAAAAATGAAAGTGATAGCAGTCAAACAGCTTAAAGCGATTTATCTTGGCATAATTATAAGGTTTCTTAAGCGTACCGTTTTCATACTCAGGCATAAATGATTTTAGAATAAAATCAGGGAACGAATTCGGGTCCCCGTATGCAGCCAGACCCATTGTTTTCGGTTCACCATCACCTACCCACCACCCCATCGATTCGGTCACCATGCCGTAAAATAATCCCAATGAACCTTCGATACCGTAATTTTTAAGCAACGTTAATTTCCCGTTTTCTCCTCTATAAATAGCTATTGATATATTATCTCCAACCCCATCAGCGCTAACGACCAGACACTTTTCCTTAAATCCGCTTGTGTAATAAGCGCTTGCAGCATGCGCTAAATGATGATCTGTTGGCAGTATTTTTGTAGAATCCTTAATTTTAAAACTCGAAATATAATCCGGTAGAACTTCTCTCGGCTCTAAATATTTATAAATATTACTTTTTATCCTAGCTTTTAGGTTCCCTAACTGACTGAAGGCCGGATAGACTTTTGAAATTTCTCTATCCGACAGGTTAAATAAAAGCTTTAGTGATGGATCAAGAACCGAAGATGAGGTAGCGATTATATCAATGTCCTCGATTCCTATACCGGCCTTTTTTAAGCAATAATCTATCGAATTGATTGGCAGGAATCCGTAATGTTTAATCCTATTGAACCGCTCTTCGTTGACCGCCGCGATAATCTTGCCGTCAGAAATTAACGCTGCACCTGCATCATGAGTTGTATGTATGCCTAAGATATTCATTTTCATAATTTTGATGGTTTATTTATTTTTTATTTCAAATATCAAGCGGCCCCAGACATTTTGAACATTTGGCTTAGACCATTCTGAAAATTTAGCCTCCTTCAGGGCCGGGATATATTTACTGTAATCTAAACTCAAATCGCTATCAAGAGAAGACTTGCTGAGACGCCAATTACTCTCCAGCAAATCATCGACGCCTGCTAATTCAGATGTTCCCTTACCGTTTTCCTGTCTTATGAAGTAAACGCCCCTTCAGACATCAAAAACTGGCCACCTGCCATCTAAATAGGCAAAAGAAAGAACTATCCGGGAAACCCCATCTTTATCTGGGAGGTAAATATAATGCGCTTCTTTCCCGCATAGCTACTCAGTGTTGTAAATACGTCTGCTGACTGATCGCAGCCTCCATAACCCCGCACAATTGTATTCCGTCTACAACCGGCAAATCCTTGGGCTGTTTTCTGATATTGTTGTATGTCCATTTAAATAAATTCACAATCTTTTTTCTATCAGAAGCGGCATCTTTATTAATCTTTCTCTCCAGAACCATATAATTGTAATGCCTGTCGAAAAAATCTAACAACTTAAGGTATAATGGTATCTTATGCGTAGTTACCTTAAAATTCACGCCTTGTTTTGTACTTACCTTGAGATTGAGGGCTATAAATAAAGCCAAAAAAACCAATCAGAAAAAAATAAAAACTAAAGCTTTTTTTTAATCAATAAATCTCTTGTGCCATAATTCAAGCATTAAAAGCGCCCACAATTGAAATGCATGGTCTTTTTGACGCTCCAGATGTTGCTTTACGAGGGTAGAGACAACCTCTTTTTTAAAATATCCTCTTGCCAGTGCGCGCTCAGAAAGAATTGTCTCGCAGAGAAATTCTTTCATTTCGTTCCTAAACCAGGCCGCAATAGGCACAGCAAAACCCATCTTGCGGCGGAAAATATTTTCTTTAGGAACGAATCTTCTGATTATTTTTTTCATAATGTATTTCTTCACGAAATTCCTTAATTTGTATTCTGCAGGCAGGCTGGCGGCAAATTCCATAAATTTGTGGTCCAAAAACGGGGAACGCCCCTCAAGAGAATTAGACATCCCGGCAATATCCACTTTGACCAAATAATCATTTGGTAAAACAGTAGTAGCATCGATCAACAGTAACTTGTCAAGGAAATCCAAGTTTTCGTTTTTGTCAAAGCAGTCTAAGAGATACTGGTAAGGGCCGAGCTTATCTAATTTATTTGAGAAATTATCCGAATAAAGGGAATTTTTTAAGCTATCATCGAATATTCCCATCCAGCGGAAATACCTATATTGGGTCTTAAGATCTGCCGCCTCCATAAATCTCTTAATATTCCTAAACCTGTTTTTAGGGTTAATAGAATCAGGTAGGCAACGGCAAGACCCCGATATTATCATTTTTATCACCTTGGGCAGGCTTTTATACAGCTGGGCGGCAACCATCCCCTGATACCGCTCATACCCCGCAAAAAGTTCATCTCCTCCGTCTCCGTTCAAGGCAACGGTTACATAGCGTTTTGTCTGCTGGGCAACATAATAAGTAGGAATGCATGAAGAATCCGCATAAGGCTCTCCATAACGCTCCACTAATAACGGCAGGACTTCCAGTGCTTTAGGTTTAACAATAAACTCGTGGTGCTCCGTATTAAATTTGCGTGCGATATTTTTTGCATATTTTAACTCGCTGTATTCCTTTTCTTCAAATCCGATAGAAAAAGTTTTTACTTTTTCTGAAGATAGCTCGCTCATCAGCGCTACAACTGAACTAGAATCGATACCGCCGCTTAAAAAAGCCCCTAAGGCAACGTCGCTATATAATCTGAGCCCTACTGCCTCTTTTAATCTGCGCAGGATTTCTACTTCTGCTTCCTTTTCGGAAATATTAATCTTTTTAGCGTAATTCAATTGCCAAAATTCTCGGGTTTGAATCTGATTTTTTTTTAAAATAAGGGTATGCGCAGGCAAAAGTTTGTAAACACTCCTATAAATTGTAAAAGGCGCAGGTATATACCCATAGGATAGATATGAATTTATTGCGTTAAGATTAATATCTTTTTTTATCAGTCCACTTTTTAAAAGTGCGCTGAATTCCGATGCAAAACAAAATACTCCGTTATTAAATGAATAAAGTAAAGGTTTCTTGCCAATTCTGTCCCGGGCTAAAAATAAAATTTGTTTTTTAGCATCCCATATGGCAAAGGCAAACATTCCGCGTATAGACTCTATGCAATCTTCGCCCATTTCTTCATAGAGATGAATTAAGGTTTCCGAATCGGATGCGGATTTAAATTTATGCCCTTTACCTATCAATTCTTGCCTTAATTCTCTATAATTGTATATTTCACCGTTAAAAACAAACCATAGCGTTGAGTCCTCATTTGACATAGGCTGCGATGCGGCCTTAGTCAAATCAATGATACTAAGCCTCCTGTGGCCTAACCCCACTGATACATCGCTGTTTTCTACGTATATTCCTTCACCGTCAGGGCCGCGATGCTTCATTTCATCGCACATAGAACGGATACGGCCTGCATCAACCGTGCTTTTTCTGTTAAAATCAATAATACCGCAAATACCGCACATAATTATTTTATGGACCTTTTGCTAAACCTCTGCTCGTAAGCTTTCCGGATAACATCTAAAAATTTAGGAGCATTGCCTTCTAAAGAAAAAAGCCGCTCTACGGTATCCCTGGCCCGGGCACCGATTTTCTCCCTAACTTCTTCGCTATCAATAAGCAGTGAAATTTTTTCTATCCATTCCTCTTCGCTATCAGCTAAAAAACCGTTTACGCCGTCATTGATTATTTCTTTATTTGATCCTACCGGAGAACAAACACAAGGTATTCCAATACTCATATAGAGAATAGCCTTGAACCCGCATTTACCTCTTGCCCAGGCATTATCAGGTAAGGGCATCAGGCCTATATCAAAAGAACCCAGCTCCTGCTTTTCCTGCTCAAGAGACCACTCCTTCCAGGTTACACCCTCCAGGCGCAGGTTTTCTCCGCTAGCAATAAATTTAAACTGAATTTTATCTTTATATTTATCATTTAATCGTTTGATTACCCTCGCCAAAGGTAAGAGGTATTGCTGGGTAGTAAATGTGCCCATCCAGCCAATGGTAACCCTGTTATTTTGCTTTTTTAATCTTGGCGTATAACTGTTGGTATCAACAACAGTAGGTATGACCGCCACTTTATCATTAAACTGCAGAGCAAAATCTTTAAGGTAATTATTTCCGACAATAATAAAGTCGCTTATCTTTATTATCTTTTCCGCATTGTTATTGATGCGAAAAAAATTTACGAATTTATTCGCTTTACTGGAGTTAGATATAAAAATGGCATCGTCAAAATCGTAGACTATCGGTTTCCCCAGGAGATGGATTAAAGATTCAAAACCAGCAGGGCCTATCGGATAAGCTTCGCGATAAATAAAAATCATATCGCAAAAACAGGCCCGTACTAAATCGCAAAGCCTTCCTAAAGTAGCGATAAAAAAATAAAAAGCCTTCTGGGGGAAGTGGCCTTTCTTATAAACCACGGCGAAAAAACGGCTGAAGAAAAATGGGCGGACAATAGCCCTGACCCCGTGTTCTTTTAAAAAAGGCAGGTACTGCAGTATCCTAAATCGGCAGCCTGCGCCTTCAAGAGGCACGGGCGTTATAAAAATAACTTTTAATTCACGCTTTTTCGCCATACGCTCTAATTCCGTAGTAATCGGTAGAAGAAACTTTGATATTTTTTAAGCCTGCCTGTGTAAACCATTCGCTTATTTCTTTTTCATTATAATAAAAGCGTATCGGAGCAGAAAGGCGGTCAAACCAGTCGGCAAAATTAACCTGAAAAGGATACTTACTATAAAGCCAGATCCGGGGAAAAATTAACTTTTCCAGACCTGTTTTTTTCAACAGCTTTGATTTTTTAAGAAAGGCCAGCGGCCGGATAAAAAAATAATAATCCAAGAAGGCCGCGATATAACAAATCACTTTTAATATACCCAATGGCAGGCGCGTCGTGACTTTTCTTGTCATCTCTACTAAACGCAGGGTAAATTTCCTTTGGTCACTATAGACCCAGATAAAAATCGAGCCTTTGGGCTTTACGTATTCAACCAGAGAGCGAAATCCCATTTCCGGCTGGGGCAGATGATGTAATACACCGATAGAGTAGACAAAATCAAAACTCTCCTTGGCAAAAGGAGGCTGATATATATCACCCTGAATAAGATGAACATCTTTCAGGGTGGCCGTATTTTGATAAGAAGACTCTATTGCTCTACTGTAATCTATGCCAACCATCTTCGCCCCGAACTTAGCGGCATTATAAATATGCCTACCAAAGCCACATCCGGCATCGAGTCCTATCTTTCCTTTAAAAAACTCCGGCTCAATCGGATATATATAGTTTAAAAAATTCTCCTTGAAGTCACAACTCATTTCATAAAAAGTACGCCACTGGTAGCCGAAACTTGATTGGGTTCTCTTCTTTAATTTTGTTTCTCTGGAGACTTCCTCTTCTTTGAAGGACAAAGCAGGCTTTTTTATCTTACCTTTGTACTTCTGCCAAAATTCTTTATATAACTTCAAGTTGTCCTTGACTATTCTCGGTATGGAACCGGTGATAGGAAATAAAGCCCCGCAAGAACAATAAAGTAACCCCTCTTGGACGCGCCCGTTTTTCTCCTGAAAGACCTCAAGCTCCAAGGCTTTGCGGCACTCAGGACAAAACAAAAATTGCAAAAAATCCTTATCCACGGCCAAAACCTCTGCTGTTATCGAACAATTTTTTATAAATATCCAGGTAGGACTGCATTCCGTACTCTAATGACAGGTTTTTTCCCGCAACCTCCCTGCATCTTTCTCTTAAGCCTTTATCGTTATCAACTAAAAACAATAGCTCATTAACCGCCTTTTTATAACTGGCGGCCGAAAAGTTATCTACAACGCTGCCGATTCTGTATTTTTCGATCAATTCGCGCGTATCGCCTATTCCTGTATTGACTATAACCGGCAAGCCGCACGCTAAATATTCGCCAAACTTTGTCGGGCAGGAGGCAATTTTAGAAAATACCGGCTTGATAAACATAATCGCCGCGTCAGCCGAATTTAAGCAGCCCGGCATCTCTTGATAACGTTTAAGGTCAATTGCAAAACTCTCGTTGTCCATCCTTTTCAACTTAAGAGTTTCTTCTACTAAATCTCGCTCTGAATGCGTTACAATTAACAGACGGGCATTCATTCTGACCTTTTTAAGCTCATTAAAAAAATCAACCATTTCCTCTAATAAATACCAGGTGCCGATAGAGCCTGTATAAATAAGCACGAACTCTTTGTTTGATACTGAAGCCCTTACAGAAGGATTATTACTTTGTTTAGGTTTGAATCTTTGCAGGTCTACGCAGCAGGGAATAACTTTTAAATTTATTTCCCGCTTCCGCAGCAATAAATCTTCTTTTAAGAACGCGGCGATCCTTTGCGTTAAAACAACCGTAAAATCCGATTTAAACAGGAATTTCTTATCCAGACTGTCAACTATCTTGAATAGTATTTTTGTAACCGGGCTGGTCTTCGTCCACATGCCTCCTGCGATGTAATCGTGTGCCATCACTCCTCTTCTGTCATATATAAACCTGGTGCCGAGGAGCCTGGAAACAACATAAGCAATGAAGGCGGCAACTTCTGCCCTAGCGTGGATAACCCTGATTTTGTATTTAAGGCAGATAAATAACGAAACAAAAATACCCGCCAGAATATCGAAAAAAGTAGAGAATATTTTAGGCCAGCGATGGTATTTCAGGCGTATCCAGCTTATATTATTATGGTCAAGGTCGCTTTTTACTTCGCTTAAGTAGTCTAACTCATTAATATAGGCCTTTTTCTCAAAGGACATCAAATAAAATTTGAAACCTTCCCTACCTATCCCTTTTATATAGTTAAGCGCCTGAGACTGAGCTATTGGCTCAAGTATTCCGTCATAAGTAATATATAACACTCTATGATCTTTCATAAATGTATTTTCTTACGCGCATTCTGATTTTGCCAATACTCTCCCTTGCTCCCTGGGAAGAAAACAATACACTTTCAAGACCCCTTATAAAATCAGTAGTGTATAAACGTGCAATTGCTTTATTCAGGCCGAGACAGAACGGCAACTTTCTTTCTATAACACGCCTTTTCACCCTGCGTTCTACATTTTTAGTCTCTTTCAACATCTTTAACCTCTCAGAAGCAGTAAACTCCGGAGTCTGAAATACTACTCGGTTACTTAATTGTGCCGGTGGGTCCATATTCAAATATTCGTCCTCCTCCATCAAAAGGTAATTATTTTCTTTAACCCATCTGTACAGTTCAGTACCCGGAATAGGCACTAAGTTATTAAATTTAACATCTGAAACAGGGTATTTAAGAGCCAAAGCTATGGAATCCCTCACGTCCTTTACCCTCTCTCCCGGAGAACCAACCAAAAAAAAGAGACTTACGTAAAATCCCAAGTCACAGGCAGTGCTGATAGCATTTTCAATTGTTTCTATTTTTAAATTCTTTTTAATATTCTTCAATATGGCGTTGTTTCCCGCCTCTACCCCAAAAGCAAGCCTCTTGAATCCGGCCTGTTTCATACGGATAAGCAGTTCTTTATCAATTCTATCCGCCCTTACGCCGTTACCGCACATAATCATAATACCTTTTAGCCCTTTTTTCTCTATCTCATCACAAAGCCGGTACATCCTCTCTTTATTAAAGGTAGGATTATCTTCCTGTAAACCGAATTCTCTGAATCCCCTTCCATACCAATACTCAAATTCCTCTGCGACATTTCCAGGGCTGCGGAATCTTATTTTCTTACCCAGCAGGTGGCAAGAGCAATAAATACAAGAAAAAGGGCATCCGCGCGAAGTGACCATGCTAATACCGTACTTGTATTTATCGATTTCGAATTTTTCGTATCTGGGAAAGGGAATCCGGTCTAAATCCACGATAAAATCCCTGTCTCCGTTATACACCACTTTGTCGCCCTTTTTGTATATTAAGCCTTTAATACTTTCCAATTGATTACCGCTTGCCAATTCTATTAAAGTTTCTTCTCCTTCAAAAGTTACGCCGTAATCTATATCAGGGCACTCTTCAAAAATCTTATTCTTTAAATTCGATATATGCGGACCTCCGCAGACAATTTTAATTTGCGGAAATTCTTTTTTTACCTCCGCGATAACCTCATAGGTATTCATATAGCGATAGGTCATTATGCTGAAACCGATTAAATCAGGCGAATATGACTTAATTTTCCTTTTTAAATCGGCTAAATCATACCCTAATGCCATATCGATTATGTCGTAATCAATAAAGGCTGATTTCAAACATTCAGCCAAATATCCCAGGCCGGCCGGTAAAACCGGAATTGGGTAGAATTTAGAAGAATAAAAAGGATTTACTAATAAAACTTTTTTAAACCGCATAAGCTTTAAACTGTTGGTTAGACACAAAAAAAATTAATCAACCTCTAGTTCAGACCTCTTTAGATTTTTTTTAATATTGCCTTCAATGCCTGGCTTACCCGCATTTGCTCTTGGTTAGATAGCGAAGGGTACATCGGTAATGAAAATATCTCTGTCGCTGCCTTTTCGCTATGCGGCAGACTCCCCTTGCGATAACCCAAATAGCGGTAGGCTCTCATTATGTGAATTGGCCAGGGATAACTAACATTAACAAAAATATTTCTTTTTTTAAGTTCGGAAATTATATAATCCCTTCTTTTATGCCTGCAAACATACAAATAATAAACATGCCTGTTACCACAAGCTACCTCAGGTAAAATCAGTCCGCTATCAGCTAAATAATCATTGTATCTATGAGCCAACGCTATCCTTGCCTTTATATATTTTTCCAAGTGTTTTAATTTGTTAAGTAGAATCGCAGCATGCATCTCATCCAGCCGAGAATTATAACCATGCTCGAATGAATAGTATATTTTTTCCATTCCGTAAAAACGAAGTCTACGCAATTTTTCATAAATGTATTTATTATTAGTCATTACCATACCGCCGTCTCCGAAGCCGCCGAGCACCTTCGTGGGATAAAAAGAGAAGGCGGAGACATCAGACATGGAGCCGGCTTTTCTGTCTTTAAAAGTAGCGCCGTGACTTTGAGCGCAGTCCTCCAGTACCTTTAAACCGTGTTTTTTCGCTATTTTATTCACCTCTTGCATATTAACACACTGGCCATAAAGATGCACCGCAAGTATGCACTTTGTTCTTTTAGTAATCGCTTTCTCTATTTTAGAGGTATCCATAAGATAAGTTCCTGGATCAATATCTACAAAACGCGGCTTAGCCTGACAGGAAACAATCGCGGCAATTGTAGGAACAGCAGTATTGGATACAGTAATTACCTCATCGTTCCTATCGATACCTAATGCCTTAAGCCCCAGAAAAAGCGCATCCGTACCGCTGTTAACTCCGACCCCAAATTTTACACCGCAGTAGCACGCAAATTCTTCTTCGAATTTTCTGACATTTTCCCCGAGTATCAGCCAACCCGATTCTAAAACCTTTTTAACAGCCGAGAATATCTCTTTTCGCTCACCTCTATATTCCTTAAGGTAATCCCAGACTTTTATCACCATTTTTTAGCCTCCCTGGGCAACTTTACGTAATGTATCAAGGGCTAAAGCGTCGGATAACACTGCCTTGCTGAAATCGCTAAAGCTGCCTAAACGAATACCCGAGAGCACGCTCTTTAAAAAATTAAGAAAGCTATCGCTTTTTGGAACTTTCATGATACTATTTTCCCTGCCCTGGCTGATACGAATTTCGTTTTCTAAATCCGCAGGCGTACTAAAAACGCGGTCAAGGCTTACCGATAAATCCTGGCCCAATATATTCAAGTGGTTGCGGTATCCGGTATCGAAACCAAAATTTCCAACCATTGACCTGCCTTCTGAATAAAGAGCCGATACGCTAAATGAAATATCGATTTTGTTTTTCCCGCCCTTAGAGCAAACCTGAGAAAAAATCTTAATTGGCCGCTCATGATTAAAAAAGACTCTTCCCAAACTAACGGCATATGGACCAAGATCCCAAAGTGCCCCTCCCCCCAACTGTCTGTAATAGCGAAAGTTTCCAGGCTCCATAGGAGGAAAAGAAAAGACAGCAGTTAATCTTCGCGGAGCATCCTTCGCTCTTTTAAAAATATCAAAAATCGATTGAATCTGCTGGTGATAGGCATAGACAGTTGCCTCTGCTAAACATAATTTCGACTTTTTTGCAAAATCAATCGATTTTTTCGCTGCTTCAAAACTTGTAAACGCGGGCTTATCGACAATAGTATGCAGCCCTCTACGCAGGGCCTTGCTGACTAATCGGTTATGCATACTATTTATCGTAGAAATATAGATTAACTGAGCCCTGCTTTCGGAAAAAGCTTTATCATAATCGTCATAGATAGCGCCCTTAGATTTATGCTCAAGAGAAACCTTTGCTGCACAGGATTCAGAGGCAATATCTATACTTGATATTTCGGGAATTTTTAACAGGGCCGGCAGGACCCTCTTTCGAACAATTTTAGAATAGCCTAAAATTAATATTCTCATGTCGTTTTAAAATAAGCCTATGCAGGTCAAAAGAGACCTTGCTTCAATATTGAAATAGCTGCGCTTGACGAGCTCCATCATCTGGCCCAAAGTCATCCAAATATAATTTTGAGGTATTTCTAAATCCGTTGATTCATCTATTTTTACCACCATGCATTTATTTTGAAAATGAAAGAAGCGCCCACCCTCTTCAGATTGAATCACCGAGTATTTAATCTGTTCGGGAGCAGCATTTTCAAAGATGTTTAAAAAAGGTGGCGCATCAGGCTCTTTAAATCTTCGTTCGACATTAGAACACGATACCGTAGGAGCCATCTCAACTACGTCAAAATTTCCTGGTTCGACTTTTGCCTGGATTAAAAAATGAAGCACACCCTTTATCGGTTTGGTAACGAAGCCAATTAACCCATAAGAAGAGCTCTTCAGTAAAGGTTGGGTCCAGCGGGTAACCTCTCTACTGCCAGCATTTACCAAAACCGCTATCACCGAAAAGAAATCCTTTGAAACATGCCTGATTTCTGTCTCCGTTCGCATCCATTGGGAAACATTCTTTAAAGGAATCTCTTTAACCTGCAACTCGTATTTTGTTTTTAATTCTGTAAACCAGCTGATAATCCTGTCCATGCTGTTATGGGCGCGTGTTTCTTCGGTCATCGAAACTAATAAATCATTTAAAAAATCATCGTCTAACCTATAAGGAAAAATCTTTTCTCTTTCGGGGTGCCTGAGGAACTCGTAATGCTGTCTTGGGTTCCCGTCCGCAAAGGGAGCGCAAGACAAGACTGATCTGGCATCCATATTTACAAAATTATTTAAAGTCAATAGTTTCCTAATCTGCCAGGAACTCAACCAGCAAAAATCATCAAGCAAATCTATATCCTGGTCAATCTCTACAATCATATTTCTGTTGCGTTTTTTTAAAAAACGCCCTCCTTGCTCTGTCTGTAGTAAATCAACCAGGAACCTTGAATTTCTCCTATCAAGGAAATAAGCAAGGTAGGCGGGCAATTTTCCTTTATGTACTTGCGTATAGTTACTTTTAGTAGCCTGGACCGTAGGAGAAAGCTGCACAATATTTACGTTACCGGGTTCCATTTTAACTTGCATAAGGAAATACCTCACCCCGGCAACTTTCTTAGTTATAACCCCGAGTATCCCGATTTCCGGTTGGATTATAATGGGTTGGTCCCATTTTTTAACCGGCCCGAAATTAGTTTTGACCCTTATTCCGGAAATTTTAAAGAATTTTCCAGATGTATGCACTAGGTTTTGCGTCTTTTTCTCAAAATACCAGTTTTCAAATGAATCGAGCGGAATCTGCTCAACCGAAAAGTAATTCGCCCTCCTTCTAGATTCAAACCAGGCCATGAATTCTTCCTCCCGGCTGAAAGTTTTATTCAATTTAGCGCCGGGCAGAAAAAATACGTCTTTTATCCGATTTGCCGAATGAGTCATTATCTATTTTCCTCTCTTTATAAATTCCAAGTAATCCTGCCAGCTCCTGATTGATTTCTTAATATCATAATGCGTGCTGGCTAAAACCATGCATACCGCACCTTTCGAGAAACCGTAAAGGCTTATAAAAATCATTCTCGGCACATAGAGCCCTTTAGCCGGATCCTCCATAACATATCTTTTCTTTTCGACTCCGTTTGACAAGCCGACTTTGAATTTGCCGTAAACAGCAATAATAACCTGGTCCGTATCAATATGGGCATGTCCTCCCCTGTCCGAAACAATGTGGTGCATATAAAAAATACGCTTAACGAGAAAGGGAGTATCGATATTACTTTCTATAGAAGTCAAAGTGCCCCTGGAATCTTTTACTGAAGGCAGCTTTACCCACCTGACTTTTTCTAATCTGATATTCATTTTGCCCCCCGCTTAAAACTCCACCATAGTTTGTATAAATCCTTAGCTACGCGAAAAATCCTTCGGAAATTAAAAAACTGCGAGCTGCCGTATACCCGGTGGTAATGCGATACAGGTACCTCTTTAAACTTATAGCCTAAGTCCTGAATCTTCCTGATCATCTCAACACAGATTACTCCACTGTCGTGCTTAAGTTTTAACTTATCAAAAATAGCCCTGCGCATAAGACGGAAATCACAGTCAACATCCTTTATTTTTAAATTAAACAGGGATTTCATAAGATACTGATAAGTCCTGCCGATGATTATCCTGTTTAACGGATCGGAGCGCGAAATCTTATAACCGTTGACCACATCGGTATTCTCGTCTAATCCGCCTACCAGTTTTTTTAATTCCGTAACGTCATATTGAAAGTCGCCATCCGTGTAAAAAACAAATTCTTTAGTCGCGCCGTAAAATCCCGATTTCAGTGCGCCGCCGTAACCCTTGTTTTTCTCGTGAAAAATTAACCTTAAGCGCGGAAATTTCTGCTTCAGCTCCTTTAAGACAAGGCGGCTGTTATCTCGGCTGCAATCATCGATAACGATAATTTCGTAGTCATCCGTAATCTCAGAAGCTGTCTTATTTGCGAGAACAACTATGCTCGCTATAGAACCGGCATCGTTATAGCAAGGAAAAAAACAAGTAAGGCTAATCTTTTTCATTTTTATCCATCCTCTATTTTTAAAAGTTTATCGAATGCCAAGCCGAACCGCCAAAAATAAACCAAACCTACAATTATTACCGGAACAGTGTCAAAAAACTGGTATACGAAGGAAAAACTTAAAGCTTCCGGCTTGCTGATTCCAAATAAGCCTAATCCGAAAATAAAACCCATCTGCATAGTCCCCAGCGTACCCCAGGAGGGTAACATTACGAATAAGGCTATAAAAATTAAAAGAACAAAAGGGGCCAAAAAGCTTAAATTCATAGAAAATGCCTTAAGCATAAAATAAATTGTTAAAGCAGCGGAAACCCAAATAGCAATAGACAGGATTATGGACACGATTATTTTCCTGTGGTCTTTAAAAACCGCTAAACCTTCCGAAAACTTTACTAATCTGAAGCTAAAATGTTCAGCGAATTTTACCGAAAAAATTTTTAAGATTTTGGTTAAAACCCCGTTTATTTTCTGGAAATATTTCTCCCAGTTAATTATGAAAAAAAATGCGACTGCATAAAAAAGGATAAAGATTACGGATGCGAATTTCAATGATCCGTACTGAGACTTATAGCCAAGGTTAAAACCTCCGCTAAAAGTGGATAGTAAAAAAATACAGCCCATGAAGAAAACAAGCGTTAAACCATCCCATAAGCGCTCTAAGATTACCGTAGCAAAACAGGTGCTCTTACTTACCGATTGGCTCCTGCCCAGCATATAAGCCTTTAAAAACTCTCCGGCTCTGGCCGGAAATATATTATTCGCCATAAAACCAACCATGGTAGCCGCAAAAAGACCTTTTAAGCTGATCTTCTTTGTGAAAAATACCCCCCAGCGTATTGCCCGTAAAAAACAATAAAGACATAAGAACAAAAATGCCGGAACCATATAAAGATATCTGCCTTTTCTTATATAGTCAAAAATATAGTTTATTTTGACATCTCGAAAGGCCACGCTTAGTGCTATAATAGTAATAATAATCGAGATTAAGGTATATTTTTTAGGCAGCTTCATCTTGACTGCTCCTTATAAATTTAATAATTGCATATAAACCGAAGCTTAAATAAAGTAAAAGAAAAGGTTCTATTGCTGCCCTGTGCCGGTATGAACCCTCGGTAAGAAAATGCACTAAGGTTCGATAAACAATAAAAAAAAATGCTATTGAGTGCAGACGGAATCCGTATCTTCTAAATGCCAGAAAAATACCGATTATCGTAAAGAGGTAAGCATAAAACCACATGGCATAATAATAACCGCTAAGCCTGTAAAGAAAAAGCATGTCAAAACCGCCGTAGCCCTGATTAAAATAGAGAGCTTTAAACTTATGCCAGAAATTATTCGCTAATACACCTGAAACAAAAAACGGCTTTTCGTAAAATACTCTTACAAGGTCTTTGGGCTGTGAAAGATCTATGCCTGCTTTAATCAAATCCGGGTTCTCTCCTTTTAAATAATGATCAATCAGCGGGTAAGCGGCATTTTCGGTGGCAGATACCGGATACAAAGCGCCTGTATTTTTTAAATTCCTAACAGCGAATGGGGCAAGAGTCAATGCAGTAAAAACAAACATTGCCAGGCAGTATAAAGAAACCTTTTTCAAGCCTGTTTTCCTTTGAGGATAAAATATCAGCCAAGCTGCGAATATAAACGGAAAAAACAAATTTATTTCACGGGTTGCTATTGATAGGCCAAAAGTTACCCCCAGAAAAACAAGAATTAAGATATTGCTTCCTGGCGATTTATTTTCGAGGGTTATAAATTGAGAAATAAGTAGCAGTATTAAAGTCGAGTAAAATATATCCAGCGCCTGATGCCCAATTGCCGCAGAAGAGAAAATAGAGGCAAAGTTTACCGCACTTATAATTGCAATAATTCTGGCAACTCTGATGTTGAAAATATATTTTGCCGCAAAATATACAAAAACGCAGCCGAAAGAAGTTAATATAGCCTGGATAATTCCTACAGCTAAATAACTTCTTGAAAATACCCTGTAAATTAAAGCCACAAACATCCAGTAACCTGCCACTAAAGGTTCGGTAACTTTCTCACCCATTATAAAAGAATGCGCTAAACTATCATAAAGAGTGCCGTCTGAACCTGTTAATATATAGTCAGGGTCCTGCATAATCCGGTAAAGATAGAATAAACGGATTAAAACAGAAACGCAAAAAATTAAGATAATAAATATTTTTTCCTGAAGAATAAAATCTCGAATTTTTTTTAGGTACACTAGGCAAGTATTTTTTAAAAAACTTCCGAAGAAGAGAAACATTGTTAATCCTACTAAGAATTCAAGAATAAAGATACTGCCGTAAAGCCTTTCTTTTTTTAAAAAAAGAAAAGTGATAATATACACCAAAAACGGCAGAAAAGGCAATGAAAAGGATTCTTCTTCTAAACTAATGAATTCTTTTTTGCAACCCTGTACAATCGAATAAACTAATTTTGCGCTATATAAAACTAAGACAGTAAAAGCAGACAAAAAGAACAATTCGAAATACCATTTATATATAAAAGAGCTAAAAATCTCAGGATTCATTCCAGCCTGAATTTTCAATCTCAAAAGCAAAAGGAGCATATGCATAAAAAACCCTGTAGCAAGAATTTTTCTAATGCCGGTTCTTTGCGAACATTTGGTAATGCTGGAGGCTACCAGTGAATAAATAAACATTCCTGCCCAAAATATAATCGGTATGGGAAAATTTCCGTGAATGGCTATGGGTAAAGGGATAGAAAAAAAATGAGCCAGTTTTCCCTGCACGGAAAAAATAGAAAAAATAACCAATAAAACAGAACTGCTTATCAGCAAAAAAAACTGCATAGTTATGCTGGCTCCTCCCTTTTAATTATTCTGCCGCCGCTTGCTTTAACCAAACCCACAGCCGCCCACAGCAAAAAAACAGGAGTCACCATATCCCTGAACCTGAAAACTGTGCCGATATTAGCCTGGGTCAAAGCGCATACCGAAACTAAAATAAAGGAATAAACGAAAAATACCATACATTCTTTCCACTTGTATCTGCTGACAATAAAAAGTCCCCATAAGGCAAAAGGAATAAGAATATACCAGTAGACCACCTGGATGAAAGCAATCATCTTCAGCCAATTATCCACTCTACGGGGAAAAGGCTCAAAGAGAAAATGTATAACGCCCCTTGTATATGCGGCTAAATACTGGCCATATGTAAGCCTGGTAAGCGGAAATAGATAATTCTCCTCATCCCTATCTCTAAGGTATTTAAAATTTTTATTCAGTATATAGTATTTATCTTCGAGGATCCTGTAATTCGAGCCTTTATCCAGGGCTCCAGCCTGATGTATAGATAGGGCCCTGAAAATCTTATACCTGAAAAAGGTATCAAGCTTCTTAAAATCGACTTTTCTAAAAGCAATTAGGACAAGTATAGATAAAAATATAACAAACCCCATCACCCTTAAGGCTCCCTTGGGCTTGTTGGCTATTATAAAATAACTTATAATTATGGATAGCGCAGTAAGTGGCATCAAGAAAATACGAAATTTAGCCTGAATCAACAGACCGAATAGTAAAAATAACAAGAATTTTATTCTCTTTCTGCCTTGCGATTTATAGAAACATAAAAAAGACCAAAAAATGAAAAATGTCAAAAGGATAACAGGAATATCCTTAAGGTTAGTGGTAGACCAAAAAAATAAAGACGGGAAAAATGCAACAATCACAGCAAACAACCTCGATACCATTTCCGTAAGGAACATTCTTGCGATAAAATAAGACAAAATTGCCAATAATGCGCCAAACAGACAATTCATTAATGCCGTACTTACCGGGCTAAACCCGAAAATATAATGATAAAGGGCAACGATGTAGCTATAGCCGTGCCAGCCGTATATCGGGTTATAAGCTGATCTAAGCACCTTATCGGATAAGGCCACCTGCTTCCAGTCTAAAGCCATCCAATACCCTCTAAGCGCATAATATGAACTATCGCCGAATAAATTTGGAATATTTGGCGCCCAGCCAGGGTAACCAGGATAAGTCAGAATATGGTCTTGCCAAACTAAAGTTCCGCTCATAAAAAAAAAAAAGAGTGCCCGCGTAAAAAAAGCAAATGCAAAGAGATTAACTAAGAAATATTTTTCTCTCGATGCGCCCTTAGCGTAGATGTGAAACAAAAATAAAGCTGTGAACGATACGATACAGAAAGAGCCAGGGCTTAAAAATAGCAATACGCCTAATAGTATTCCTAAAAAAAATAATTTAAGGTAATTCATCTACCCATGCCTCACTGCTTTATACTGAAAAAAGGCTATTCCCAACCAAGTCAGGTTATGAGCAAGCGCAAAGCAAATCATCGTCCAATATAACAATGATAGGCCAGAATATTTATAGAATACAGGAAAAAGTATGGATACCAAAAAAAGCACGTTTATATCTCGCGTAGAAATCCAGAGAAAAACCTTACCCAGCTTAAAGAGAATATTCCTGTTTATCTCTTCTTTGAATTCTCCAAATGATGAACGCTCCATTAAATTAAATGACCAATTAGATGATTTTACCGGAATATGAATTAGGGCTTTTTTCATATGAAAGCCGAAGACTAAAAAGAAAAGAATAGCGAATACGCTGACGTCATTAGTTTTAAAAAATAGGCCGAGCATAATAGCTAAGCCAAGAAGCGAACCGCTACTCCCCTGAAAATTATTTTCAAAATATTCGAGCCATTCGCCAAAAATAGAAGTTTTAGAACTTATCCTTGCCACATCACCGTCTACATAATCCAATATATCCGAAAGCTCAATAAAAATCCCTGCCAGCACAATAAAAAAAACTTCGGCTTTCAAATAAAAAAACATAGCAAAAAAGAATAAAGCCGACCTAAAAAGTGTGATTGCGTTTGCAGAAACACGCACCTTGACAAGCATCTTCGCTATAGGCAAAGAAATCTTTCTGTTAAGGTGGTCAACCCAATCGCCGTATTTTGAAACCGGCCTAATGTGCATTTTCTTTGCTCCTGAATATTTCGGTTATCATGTAAATGCCGGCTAAGAAGAAACCTGTAATTTGCGCTGGATTCTTCACCAGATGCTTAAAAATAAGCCAAAAATATCCGACCCTGAAATAAAATTTCTTGTGCGCCAACTTATATAATTGATAGATCTCTTCACTGGTCAAGTCATCGTTCCTGAATTTTGTCTCCTGATGCAATCCCATATCATCCCAGCACCTGACATCTTTTAACCAACCTTTCCGCAGCGCTTCTTCGTACAAATCTGTCCCCGGGAAAGGAGTAGTGATACAAAACTGGGCAATATGGGGGTTTAACCGAATAGCAAAATCAATTGTCTGCTCAGTAGTTTCACGGGTATCTCCGGGCAAGCCTATCATAAAACTGGCTAAAATTAAAAAACCCTCTTTTTTTGCTAAATTAATTATGCTTTCTACCATGCCTAATTTTATATTCTTGCCTATCCCATTCAATATCTTCTGATTACCGCTTTCTACCCCGAAATTTAAACCATAACAGCCTGCTCGCCGCATTTTCTTAAAAAGTTGGGCTGGGTAAGGAAAATCCAGCCTGGCATAGCACCACCACTTAATTTTAATCTTACGCCTAACTACCTCGTCACAGAAGCTTTCAACGCGTTTTTTATTAGCTAAAAATGTATCGTCCAATATCGCTAATTGCTTAATCTTATATCTAGTTTTAAGATTTTCTACCTCCTCAATTATATTATCAATACTCCTGAATCTAACGTCTGGCCCCCAAAAATGCAACGATGAACAATAACGACATCGGCTGGGACAACCTCTTGATGTAATGATTGTCATGCTCTTTTTCCCACGGCAACCGATATTCCAAAGGGCTCCCGGAGAATACAAATCTAATTTAAATAAATCGCGGTTGGGATAAGGTAAAATATTAAGGTCCTTTATTCTCTGGCGTTTTTTGTTAACCAATATCTCTGAACCTCTCCTAAAAGCGATTCCCTCAATACTCTGCAGGTCGTTAAAATTTTTACGTATTAATTCCCTCACCGTTTCTTCGCCTTCACCCATCACAATGATATCTGCTTGCGGGCACTCCTTTAGCATCTGCTCTGGGAAAAAAGTGACATGCGGCCCTCCTAAAATTATCTTTTTATTGGACTGCTGACCCACCTTCTCGATAATCTTAATTATTGTCGGCACCATAAGCGTAGTCGTAGTAAAGCCGACAACATCAGCGTCTGAAGCAACAATATTATCAACTGTGGAATTAATATCCATCCCTTCGGCATTAGCGTCCAAAACCTCTATAGATAAACCCTCCTGGGCAATAATCGAACCGATGTATGCAAGCCCCAACGGCAGTTGTACCTGTACGGCGGGCTTGAATCCCGAATATACACTTTCCAAATAAGGAGGATTAACCAATAATACCTTCATAAATCTCTTCTTCACCACAAGCCGATTTTTTCACAAGCACCTCTTAAGAAAAACTTTATTTGTTGTGAATTCATAAACAACACCAAGTTAAAAACCAAATAAATAAGCGTTACCGCCATAAAAATCTTTTTTTGCCTGCTTCTTTCATACAAATATGTTATTCCGCTTGCTCCGATGATGATTAATAACGGCTCAAAGCTCAAGCGGAACCTGGGCAAAGCAAAGAAAACCAGGTGAATAATCTGAAAATAAAAAATGGGAAGAAAAAACAAGACGTAATTCTCTTTCCTGGTGGCAATAAGACGGAAGGTTCCGTAAAGAAAAAATGGCAAGATAAAAACATAGCCGGAATTATACGTTGCTTTACCGTCACCCAAAATTTCCCAATCTAAAGGCGACCATAAATACAGAAGCTTCAAAACCTCTAATTTAGCGACTTTACCCGGGTTATTCTTGACAAAATCCAGTGTTTTTGCAAAGAAAAATGCCCTTCTTTCTTTAAACGAGCTGATTTTTCTTGCCTCCTGCATTACGGGGTCATCATCAGGCCGGATACCAAAAATCTTTCCCTTGTAAGGGCAGAAGGAATTATACAGCCCCCTGTCCGCAGCTTCTGTAACCGGAATTATACTTCCTCCGGAAACATAGTAATTACGGATAGTCCAAGGAAGAATCGTAAAAATGAATATTAAAACAAAAAGCAGCTGATAAGTAATATTCTTTTTTAGGCCCATGTAGCTTTTATTGTGGTAAAAAAGATAGCTTGAAAGCAGAAAAATAAATAAAATTGTTACCGAACGCGTCAGTGTAGCTAAACCTAAAGCAAAGCCGCAAAGAGCCAAAAAGCTAAAACGCGAAGATTTTACAAACTTAATAACCAACCATAGAGAGAAAGTAAAGATAAAAATAAACAAGTTTTCCGACAGCAACATGGTATTTAATTTGATAAAAAGCGGGTAAAATGCGGCAATAATGCCTGAACAAAGGGCGGTTTTTTCGTCAAAATATTCTTTAGCGATATAATAAATTAAAATACAAAACACAGCACCGATTAAAGACTGGAGAAGGCAGATAAAAAACGGGTTCTCACCGAATAGAGTATAATTTATCCCTATAAATAAAGGATATAAAGGATGGTCCTTAAGGGGAAACTTGCTTAACATTGCAATACTGAAAACACCCCAGTCAGCGATTGATCTTCCCAGGGAATTGTAAACCTGGGCATCCCCGCTAAGCGCAGACCTTAACGTAAAGACCGCAATTAACCGGGCCAAAAACGATAAAATAAAAATAGTTATAACCTTCATTTCACTAAATTCCGCCTTAACCAATGACCGGATGCCTTTTTAACAAAACCGGGCTGAATGCCCCAGATTTTTTTTAATAAAGTAAATCTGGTTGAAGAGGGGTCCAGCGGCCGGGGTAAATCCCTTTTTTCTTCGGCCTTATCGAATAAATAAAAAAAGTTGTAATCCTTGAGCCTGGCTCCCCACTTCGTTTTATATCTTATCTGGCCCTCGTACCTGGCCGGGCCGAAATCAAAAAATTTAAATTTATTCTTAACCGCCCACTTTATGAACTCCCAATGCGCCAGGTCTGCAGCACGCTTAGGGTGTTGGCGCTCATCCGAAACGATATACTGGATATAAACCCTTTCGTTCGTTACAAAACCCAAAAGTGCAGCGAGTATTTGGCGGGGCTGCTGTACAAAGAATATTTTCATCCGTTCTTTGAAATTTGTTTTGCAGTCTAAAAAATACTTCAGGGATAACGGCGGAGAACCCAGCCTTATGGTAGACCTAAGGTATAGCGGATAAAAATGCTCTTTTATCGCAGCAAGCCCGGATTCCTCAAAACAAGTTAGATGATTACGCTTGGCTTTATTCACCGCTTTTCTTACCTGGTAATCAAATTTATTCCATAGCTGATCCTCATCAATAAGATCTAATTCGGCATATTGTAGAAAAGGCTGAATTGAAAACTCTCTCTTCATCAACTCTCTGGGTAGGCCTAAACCCGCATTTATCTGTAGATATTTGACCTTATACTTTCTGATCAATTCCCTTAAAAAAGCGGAAATTACTTCAAAATCAAGCCTCTCGGGTTCAGACGAAACTATCCCGCCGTATTCCGCGAATGGTATAGATTCGATCTTATTAAAAATAAGCGTTTTTGCTACGTAAACCGGCAGCAAACCGACAATTGCATCATTATCTTTAAATACCAAATTAATGCCTTTAAGTTGGAAATTTTGCTTAAGTACATGTTGGTATTCCGCCATTTGGTAAAACCGCGACTCTGGATGTGACAAAACAATGCTGTTCCAGTCCTGCGTATTTACGTTATCGTAAGCGTAAATGTTCATTATTTAAGTGCAAGCGCTTCCCTTAATGTCTGAAATTTAAAATCTTCAAGTGCCCTGAATAACTTGTTTCTGAATGTATGTTTCTTGTAATTTAATATAAAGTTTTCTCTCAAGGAGAACTTCTCTTTAAAATAATAATTAAGCAGTTCATGGGGATGCAGATAAAAGATAGCGTAACGCTTTTTTTTATTTATCAAATCTACATAGTTCTTTGTAAGCCAGTATGGCAGTGCCCGTAGATAAAATCCTCCTGCCACGATAACTACTTTATTCAATATCCGTAGGGTCGTGGGTGGCACTTCCCAGAATCCGGCAGAGTGAAAATAAGTAATCCGCTCCGCAGACTTCATCCCGTATAAAAAGTTTACCGCAGGAGAAATACTAGAATCATACAACAAGCCGCAACTTTTAATTATATCCATCGCCCATAAATTCTTATCGGTTATGGACCAGTAAGGAGCCCTGTAGCCGAGGATACGTTCGCCAATTATGTCTTCGATTATTTCTTTGGAGCGTAAAAGATCCTCCCTGAACTCTTCAGGTTTAAGAAGGTAAACCGGGTGATGCCGGTAACCGTGGCTGGCTACTTCATGGCCTTTGCTGTAAATTAACCTCACTAATTCCGGCATTGATTCAGCCACTTCGCCAAGGATAAAGAAAGTTGCTTTGGCATCAAATCTATCTAATAAGTTTAGAAGCTCCACGAGGGGCTTATCAATCAAATCGAGATTAAAAGAGCCGACTCTAGGAGCACATCTTTCAAAACGTGAATGTTCTATGCCTTCGACATCAATAGTTAAAACGTTCTTCATATTTCTTAACGGGTAAACCTGAATTTTATAATCGCGAACAATACTTTAAAGCCGATACGCCAGCGAAGCTTCTTTCCTTCCTGATGGGTTCTCGGTATATAATCTATAGGTACCTCATAGATCTTCTCGTTATTTTTTAGAAGCTGTGTAGTGATCTCCGCCTCTATTTCAAAACCGTTAGATCTTAAGTGCAACTTCTTTATCGCGTCTCTAGTAAATACCTTATGGCAGGTGGCAATATCGGTTAAATTTGCCCCGAAAAGAATGTCTACCGCCCAGGTTATCGCTTTATTTCCTACATAGCTGCCGAAACGAGTTTTCCCTCTTCCTTTTAAAAACCTGGAGCCGAAGACTACTCTTTTGTCTCCGTTTAGTATCGGGCTTAAAAGATAAGGATACTCTGCAGGATGCACCTCCAAGTCAGCATCCTGTATTAACTGAATATCACCTGTTGCCCAGCGCAAACCCTTTCTGATAGCAGCACCTTTACCTTTACGGCGCTTCTCAAATATTACTTTAATATCTTTCCTCTGCAGGTTATCTAAAATTTCCTTTGTTCCGTCCGTTGAGCAACCGTCGACTACTATTATTTCTTTCTCCATGCCGGTATCGACATTATCTATCCTTCTGATGATTTCTTTAATAGTCTTTTTTTCATTATAAACCGGGATAATTATGGACAGGCGCTTCACTCTTTAATCCACCTTTCTAAATTATCGTTTATTTCTTCTATGTGATCTATATGCTCAACGGCAATCCAATCCTCTCTGATCGGATAAGCGAAAACTTTTTTCTTTTTCTTTAAGGCGGCGTTAATCAACATAGGCATGGTAAAAGCCTTATTTTCAGGAATATACTTTAAACTAGAAACCTTAACCATATATATGCCTGCGCTGACGCAATAAGATTCAACCGGCTTTTCTGTTATGCCCTGGATTAATCCTTCTTTTATATCCATTACGCCAAACGGTATTTTCTGAATAAATTTTTTTATCCCTACCGTAAGATCCGAATTATTCCGCTGGTGGGTTGACCACATCCTTCTAAAGTCAAGCCTGGTGAGTATATCCCCGTTCATAAGCAAAAAAGATTCTTCTTTTTTAAAACGGAACTGCCTGGAAATCATTTTTAGCGACCCGGCAGTGCCTAAAGGCCTGTCCTCGTGCACATAATTAATATTAACGCCGAAACGCTCTCCCTGCTGAAAGTATGTTTTAATTAATTCCGCCTTGTAGCCTACGGAAAGCACGAACTCTTTAAATCCAAATCTTTTTAGTCTAGTAATAATTATCTCGAGTATCGGTTTTTCTCCTATCGGAATTAAAGGCTTGGGAATCGCAAAAGTAAGCGGCCGCAGCCTGGTACCCTCTCCGCCGGCCAAAATAATTACTTTCATTTATTACCTCCCTATTTAAACCGCATAGAAATCGTGGCTGTATTCGTCTAAATGCGATGCTATAAAATCAACCGTTTTCTTAAGGCCCTCTTCCAATGATACCCGTGGCTTCCATCCTAATATTCTCTTTGCCTTCGTTATGTCTGCGCAAAGAAGCATTACCTCGCTTTTTTCCGGGCGCATGCGGATATTCTGAATCTTTATACGCACGTCTTTACCGATCAAATTAGCGATTTTTTCAGCTAACTCTCCGATTGAAATATCCCTTGAGGTACCGATGTTAATCACTTCTCCTACGGTTTTATGGGACTGAGCAATTTTTATAAAGCCCTCAACTGTGTCGGAAACGTAAGTGAAATCCCTGCGCGGCTTGGTATTGCCTAAATATATAACCCTTTTTCTCAATGCCTGGCTTATAATTGTCGCTATTACTGCGCGCATTGACTGCCGCGGCCCAAAACAATTGAACGGCCTGATAATTGCTACCGGAAGGTCGAAAGAATAATAAAAACTTTTTGCCAAGGCATCTGCTGCGATCTTGCTAGCGGAATACGGAGATTGAGGCTGTAGCGGGTGCTTTTCGTCTATAGGGCTATAAAGCGCTGTACCGTAAACCTCGCTGGTCGAAGTCTGAACGATTTTTTCCACCCGCTCATCCTTAGCGGCAATGAGCACATTCAATGTACCGATTGTATTTGTATTTACTACCTCTTGCGCATGCTGATAGGAATAAGGAATGCCTACCAAAGCAGCAAGGTTAAAAATAAAATCCCGGTTTTTAACAGCCTTTTTCACGGTTTCCATTTCCTTTATGTCTCCGGAAAAAAATTCAAGCATGCTATTTTTCTTTAATAAAAGGTGATTAAGGCAGCCCGCATCATTCCGGGGGTTATATTCGACAAAAGCGCGCACATGAGCACCCAACTGGACTAACCTCTCAGTGAGGTGGCTGCCGATAAAACCGCCCGCTCCGGTAACCAGGACCTTCTTGTTTTTCCAGCTAAACATAAATTTTAATTTTCCTTTTTTAAAAATTATTATTATTGGTCTTGTATACCTTCTCTTCTAAAAAGCCGTCGTATAAAACCTGCAATCTCCTTGCATAACTTTTAGCAGTAAAATTCTCTAAAACCCTCTGCCTGCCTGATTCACCGAATTTCTGCGCTGTTTCCGGATTATCCAGCAATAATTTAATCGCTTCGTATAAGGCTTTGGCATCTCTTGGGGGAACCAGAATTCCTGTACGCCCGTCTTTTATAACCTCAGGCACCCCCCCTACCTTAGTGGCAACGCAAGGCAAAGCCATATACATAGCTTCAATCAGAACTATTCCGAATGCCTCCGATAAAGCCGGTGAAACAAATATTTTTAAAACCTGCAGTATGTCCGGGATATCTCTTCTCTGTCCGAGAAAAATAACCTTTCCCGGTAAATTGTATTTTTCAATCTGGCTTATCAGTTTATTTTTCAAATATCCTTCACCAACTAATATTAATCTTGCCTCGCTGAACGATTCAACCACTAGCTTAAATGCTTGCAATAAATATTCATGGCCTTTTCTGTGAGCCAACGACGCAACATACCCAATCAACAATTCTTGGCCGGATAATCCTAACTCCCTTAAAACATCCTCTTTTGTTTTTTTCGCTTTGAATTCAGCACAATCAATGCAGTTATATAAAACCGAAAGCCTGGCGCTGGGAATTTTCTCTTCTTTAGCTATGACTCTGCCGGTTTTTTCAGAACAAACTATAATCTTATCTGTAAATCCAGAGAGGCAATGATTAATTAATCTAAAAAATACACCAAATGCCGCGTTATAGCGCTCGTATTCGCTCTGCTCCTCGCTTATAATTATCGGCACACCGGCTAATTTAGCCGCCAACCTGCCATGCAGGTTGGTGTTAGAAAGACAGGTATGCACAATGTCAAATTTGTTTTTTTTAATGTACCTGTATAAGGCCAAGGTGGCCAAAAGGTTAAAAGACCTATCGGAATGCCGCAAACAATCTACTTTATATCCGCAAGACTCAAGCTCCTCAGCAATCTTACCCTTGCCTGTTAAACAACACAGTGTTATATCATATTTATTTCGGGAAATGTTTTTCAGAACGCTTAATCTGTTCTGTTCAGCTCCCCCTACGCCCAGAGTAGGATGTAAAAAAAGAAGCCTTGCCTTTCTCCGACCAGAAAAACTCAAATCTTTACGGCAAATCATTATCTCTCTGTCGCCAAGCATGAACCTTGAAAAAAAAGGACAATTGCTGATGGATGCGGAAAAATTTTTTAAAATTATATTAAGTCTGTTTTTCCACGTTAATTTTTTGTAAATAAATGCGGGCTTGGCTTTATTTTCATATACCGTTATGGTAAGAGGTGAGAATCCGTTTTTCTTCATAAAACGCTCTAGGGTGGGCGGAGTAAATTCCCAAAGGTGCGTTGGGGGATTCTGAGAAAACCTGTTCTTTTTAAAAAACATATTAATGGTAAGGAAAAAATTAAATATTGAGCGGTTAAAAGTAAGAGGTTGCTCAAGGAGAAGCAATCCGTCGTCCTTTAATAAGCTATGGGCCGCTTTTAAGCTTCTGCGGGGATCGCGAAGATGCTCCAGCACATCACCGAAATGAATAATGTCAAAACTTTTATCAGGAAACATACCTTCTTGAAAATAACTATTTACTATTTTAAATCCCAGTTC
>QNCD01000007.1 GCA_003644385.1 Candidatus Omnitrophota bacterium | reverse complement strand
GTTTTGAAGGTCGGCTTTTAAAATTTCTCCTAATTCTTTTTTTGAAGAACAGACTGCGCTGATAATTTTTACAGCCGTTTTGGGGGAATTTACCGTTAAAACAAAATCATTTTTTTCAAGATTAATTTCTTTAAAAAAATCTTTTAAAATCGATATTATTTCTTGGCCTCGTAAATTCTTTCCGCCTCTGAATCCGAAATTCCGGCAACCTGCCTTGATCAAAAGCAATCCTTCTTTATTTTTCTTGAAATGAGCTAATTTTACAGAAGAAGCTCCAATATCTATACAGATAATATATTTATTTTGTAAAATATTAGCTAAATTTATTTTCATCTAGATAATTTTAACCTTATAAATTTGGGACACTATGTTCATCTTATTCGATTGGTCCGCTAAGACTAATCTTGCCTCAGAACTTTTTCTATTGTCGCCACTACTTTTTCCGTCTCAACCGGTTTTACCAAGTAATCCACTACTCCTTTTTTATAAGCCTTAAGCTTGTCGATATCCTTATCCAAAGCAGTGAGAACAATAATAGGGGTATTTTTACCGATAGGGTGGTTATTTAACATCTCGCAGGCCTCCAATCCTCCGATCGTAGGCATGACTAAATCTAACAATATTACGTCTGGCCTGAATTTTTCTACATGAGCCAAGATGTCCTTTGCTCCGGCCAAAGTCAAGACTTCATATTTTTCCGTCTCTTCTAAATTTAATTTCATCATCTGCAAAAAAGTCAGTTCGTCATTAACAACCATTATTTTTCTCTTTTCCATAATTATCCGCCTCCTTTTTTATTGGAAAGTTCCTCTTTTATGCAGCTGATCAGATCTTTCGTAGAGACCGGCTTAGATAAAAAAGGGCAGCCGGCTAACTCGCTGTTTTTTGTGTTCAGCGCGTTTTCATCAACGAGCCCGGTCAAAAAAATAAAAGGAATTTTTTTCAGAGATTCCTCTGCCTTTATCTGAAGCGCTGCTTCTTTTCCTCCCACATCCGGCATGGTCATATCTAATATAATTAAATCCGGATTAAACTCTTTTGCAGCCGAAAATGCCTGCCTACCCCTGGTTTCTGTCCTGATTTCAAATTCGCCGCTGCGTTCAAGATTCAGCTTTAATAATTGGACTATATTCTCTTCGTCATCCACAATCAGTATCTTTTTTTTCCCCATAATATACTACCCCTGCCTCTCTATTTTAAAAATTAAGCTCACCTTGACGCCGTCTTCTATATTTTCGATTTTTATATCTCCTCTGTGCATCTCCATAATATTCTTCACAATAAACAATCCCAGTCCTGTCCCCCCCAGGTCGCGCCGTGTTGTATAAAAAGGCTCGAATATTTTATCCAAGTCTGCGGCAGGTATTTTAGAACCTGTATTTATAATATCAATAAATACCACCTTCTCTTCCGGAGTAAATAAATCGTCCTTTCTAAAGCCTATACCTTCACCTCTATGCAATTCTTTTTTATATCCTTTTATAAATAATTTCCCTCCAGCAGGCATGGATTGAATTGCATTCATAAGGATATTGATAAATACCTGCTCAATCCTGTTCTTATCTAGCCTGACCTGAGGCAAATCAGGACTAATCTCTTTAATTATTTCTATATTCCTTCCGGCCAATTGCACCTTAAGCAATAATAAACAGTTAATTATTAAATTACTCAAGTTTTGCATCTCAAAATCCATTTTAGTCATACTCGAATAATCCAATATGCCTTTAACTATCCTGTTCGCTCTTACTACGGCATCATTCATAAATAATAAAGTAGAATTGATATTTTTATCTTTTGTTTTATTTACGTTAGAAAGATATTCCACTCCCTGCATGATGATGGCCAGAGGGTTCTTAATTTCGTGCGCAACGCCGCTGGCGATTCTTCCGATAGCCGCCATCTTTTCTGCTACATTAAGCTGGTTTTGAGTAGTTTTTATCTCGTGATATGCCTTCCTCAGTGCATCCTCTGCCGCCTTCCTTTGAGTATCATCCGTTCCGATTATAATAACGTTACTTACCGTTCCTTCTTTTCTGATAGAAGCAAGACGGCAAGAATACCATTTTCCGTCTATGCCGGCCAACTCGATACTGTCATTCTCCGCGCTGGCAAACACCCTGTCGATACATTCTTTCATTGGCAAGCGGAATTCTTGCTTTACAAAATTAAGACAGGATTCGCCGATTATAATCCGGCCATCCATTCCTAAACGGTTAACAAAAAGAATATTATATTGGCGATTGATACTTAAGATAACATCAGGGGAATTTTCCAGCACCGCACGCATTTTTTCTTCCGACTCCCGTAAAGCCCGCTCTATTTCTTTACGCTCAGTAATATCAACAAGAACGCTTCTTATTCCCGTAACTTTATTTTCGCTAAGAATAGGATTAACATATATAATACAGGGGAAGATATTACCGTCTTTTTTTACTGCGCTGAATTCCAGGCCCCCGACTCTCTCTCCTTTCAAAACCCTTTGCAGTATCTTTGCAGCCTTATCCCTATCCGCTAGAGCCAACATATCAAGTACATCCAGACCTTTATCGAGATCTTCAGGCTGATAGCCGAAAACATCAAATGCTATCTTGTTTGCAAATCTTATTTTTAAATTAGTGTCGAATTCAAAAATAGTTTGAGGTAATAATTCCGCCAGGTCTCTGAATTTTTTTTCGCTCTCTTTTAATATTCCCTCGGTTTTCTTACGCTCGGTGATATCCTCAAAGCTCTCTATGCCTCCGATAATATTGCCGCTGGCGTCTTTTAAAAAGTCCGCATTCTTGGAAATTATTCTTTTTTCTCCACCCTTGCATATAATCATGCATTCTCTTGCAATCACTGGCTTATCTATATCTTCACTATAAAGGCCGCACTTGTCTTCACAGGGAGCTTTAGCAAATAAAGAACATTCTTTGCCTACGACTTCCTGAAAGCTATATCCGGTAATCTCCTTAGCCTTATCATTCCAGCTTGTAATACGGCGCTCTTTATCCACCGTAAAAATGGCGCTGGGCACAACTTTATATAAAAGCTCTGCTTTTTCCTTTGCTTCTTTAAACTGATCCTCGATCTTCTTCCTCTCGGATAAATCAAAATAGGTAGTCTGAAACAAATCCTTACCCATAATACGGATTTTGGAAACGTTTAAAATAGCTTCAAATACAGAAATGTCCTTGCGTCTTAATAGAGCCTGAAAATTGCCAACGCTTTCTTTCTCATTCATTTTATCCAATAAAAGATTTCTATCCTGCGGCTGCACGTATAAATCTCTATCATTTATCTTTTCAAATTCCTTTTTGGAATACCCGAAAATTTCCTGCATTGCGTGGTTACTTGCAATTATTCTGCCCTCAGCGGTCATAAGGCCTATTCCTATTGGAGCTTGCTCAAAAAGGAATCTATAGCGCTGCTCGCTGTCTCGTAATGCCATCTCTATTTGTTTACGGTCAGTAATCTCTTTTATTATTATAACTATGCCCTCTAGCGAGCCATTATCACTTCTCATCACTGCGCCTGAGAAAAGCGTAGGAATAACCCTGCCGTCCCGCGTCTTACAATTTAACTCTCTGTTTATGATAGAGCCGTTTTTAACTAACACTAATAAATCGTGATTTACAAAATTTACGTAGTCATCTTCCCTGAAAATTACGCTTAAAGGATTATTAAATAACTCCTTCTCATAATATCCTAAAATGTTGTAAGCAGCCTTATTTACAAGCTTAATATTTAAAGCCTTATCAGTAACAATTAAAGCATCGGTTATTGAGCTTATAATATTTTCAATATACTCCTTAGCGGTGATTAGCTCTTTTTGAGAATTTTCTAAAGTCTGTGCCATTCGATTAAAAGAGGAAGCTAAATTTTCTATTTCGTCTCCTGAGGATACTTCTGCCCTGAGCGAAAAATCCCCTTTGCCAAAACTTTCCACAACTTTGCTCAACTTATAAATCGGATTGACTAATTGCCTTGAAAAGAAAAAAGCAATTAGTAACCCGACGAGGATACATAAAATAGCAAGCCAGACGCTATGTAAATAAAAAGTTTTAAGGTCATTATAATATTTTTCTAAAGAAAGGCCTACGTGCATCCAGCCCCATTGAGTATCTAAATATTCAATCGGTGATTTATAGTGAAAAGTACGCTCCGGTATTATTTTGGTTTCTATAAAACTGTAACCGCTATTTCCTGTGGGCAGTGGTTCAACCCAAACCCCCTGCAGATAATCCGTATCATAGGCCTTTCTATTATATTTAGTAAATATTAAAGAAAATCCATCCCTGCGGGTGATAACTAAATAAAGTACAAAGGGGTTTTCGCTTAAAATAGAACTGTACTGTTTGGTTATCAGGCTATAATCCTCCAGGTCAATCGAAGTTAGTGTCGTATCGCGTAAAGAAGAAGTAATAGCTTTAGCCTGCAGTTCTAAATCCTCTTTTAAGGTTTTTCTCTGATAGGGGATGAAAGAAAAAATAAATATCTCCAGGGTCAAAATAATTACTAACCAAGATAATAAGGTAGTGCGGATTAATATGCTTTTTTTTCTAAATATATTTTTAACCGGAAATTTCATTTTTTATCTCGTTTTTTAATACTTTAAAAGCGGTGGGGGTGAGATTCGAACTCACGGAAGGCTTGCGTCTTCATCTCTTTTCAAGACAGGCCGGTTAAACCTCTCCCGAACCCCACCGGATCTAACTTAATATTGATAATTCAGTCAAACAAATCTTTAGAAAAAAAGCTGCTTAATTATAGAACTGAATATATTTATCCCTGACTGAAAAGCGGTATTTATAAAAGTCGCGAATGAGAAAGTTCGAAAAACTAAACTAAAACAAAAAGCAAGTATAGTCAAATTAATGAGATAAATCAAGGGGAAGCCAAAAATATAATTTGCTTTTAAAAAATCCTTTTGCTTGGTGCGCATTGATTTTGCGCTAAAAATCAGGTGCAACCCTACACTAAAACCTGCAAGAAAAAGTGTAATATTAGTTATAGCCGGAGATTGAAATCTAAAAGATATTGTTGCATATAAGATAAAAATGATTATTGTATAAATCGGCAACAGAAACGGCGCTACCTTGACCAGAGGGCTAAAAAAATTAAAAACTAATTGTAAGATACGCTGGCCTTTTAAATAAATATTTGCTGGCTCCCATATAAAAAGATAAACGATTAAAAAAGCAACCAAGCCTGCCCAAAATATTTTCTGAGATAATTTATCAATAAGATACAGCTCATTTAAAAAACTAAATGTATATCCGTATACAAAAGGAAGTAAACAAATCCCTAAAATTAACTTAATGAGTGTAAAGCTGCGGCCGGAAAAAACAGAAGCTCTTACAGCAGGCGTCTGCTGATCTTGATAAGGAAAAGGCTTTTCTTTGGAAGGAGCTGTTTGCTTACTGAATTCTTTCTTTGCCATCAACGTAAGGTTTTAATACTTTAGGCACTAGTATCGAACCGTCTTTTTGCTGATAATTTTCTAATATCGCGACCATTGTACGCGCCAAGGCAATGCCCGAACCGTTAAGGGTGTGAACGAAATCCAATTCTTTGGTATCTTTATTACGGAATCTTATATTGGCACGCCTTGCCTGGAAACTTTCAAAATTGCTGCAGCTGGAAACCTCCAGCCATTTATCTATTCCCGGAGCATAAACCTCTAAATCATAACATTTACTTGCAGCAAAGCTTATATCCGCAGTAGGCAATATTATAACCCTATAAGGTAAATCTAAAAGTTGAAGTACTTCCCGGGCATCCTGAAGTAATTTTTCTAATTCTGCATAAGAATCTTGCGGCCGGACAAACTTGACTAATTCTACTTTATCAAATTGATGAACGCGGATTAAACCTTTGGTATCTTTCCCGTAAGAGCCGGCTTCTCTTCTAAAACAAGCTGTATAGGCGGCATAATAAATCGGCAGGTCTTCTTCATTTAAGATCTCATCGCGGTGTATATTGGTTAGCGGTACTTCTGCAGTAGGGATAAGAAATAAATCGTCATCTTTAAACCTATACATATCTTCTTCCAGTTTGGGAAGCTGGCCTGTGCCTGTCATCGAAGCGCGGTTGACTAAAAATGGGGGGAATATTTCGGTATATCCATGTTTTTTGGTGTGCAAATCCAGCATAAAGTTAATTAGCGCTCTCTCTAACTTAGCTGCCCATCCCTTATAGAGGATAAAATTAGTAGCGCTAATTTTTGTAGCTCTGGGAAAATCAATAATATCCAGATTTTCCGCTAATTCTATATGGGAAACCGGCGGAAAATCAAAATCGCGCTTTTTTCCCCAGGAAGAACTAATCTCTTTTTTGGAAGCGTCTCCCACCGGTACAGAATAATGTGCAATGTTTGGAATATTCAGCAGGCTGCTTTCCAGGCTGGGATTTATTTCTTTTAATTTTGCTTCCAGCGCATCGATTTTATCCGCGGCCTCTTTCATCGCGGCGATCTTTGGTTTGACATCTTTCTTTGCTTTCAATAAAGCGCTTATTTCCCGGTTTGCCTCATTCTTCTTTGCGCGCAATGAATCAAGCTCCTTTAAAACCTCTCTCCTTGAATTATCAATTTGAATTATTTCCTCTAAGTCTATTTTAAGGCCCCGGTTCTTAATTGAAGTTTTCACTAACTCTAAATTATCTCTAATAAATTTAATATCCAGCATTATCTTCCTCTCTGGTTAGCCTTTAATGACCCCTAGCGGTCGCATCCGGCAGACGCGCTTAGAAATTCCGGCATTATGCACCACATCCACTACCTGATTCACATCTTTATAAGCCAAAGGTGCTTCTTCGGCAATTGTCCCCCTGCCAGAAGACTTCACCGTAATACCCTTAGATTCCAACTCCTTCATTAATAAGTTCATATTTATAGATTTAATCGCTGCACTACGGGATTTTACTCTTCCTGCGCCGTGGCAAGTAGAGCCAAAAGTCTCATCCATAGCCTTTTGCGTGCCCACAAGTAGATAAGAATTCCTGCCCATGTCTCCGGGGATTATTACCGGTTGTCCGATCTTTTTATATCTTTCAGGAAGTCCCGGCTGACCTGGCCCGAATGAACGAGTGGCGCCTTTTCTGTGTACGCATAATTTTTTCTCTTTACTGCCAATAACATATTTTTCTATTTTGGCAATATTATGCGCGACGTCATAAATCAAATGCATATCCATCTTATGCCAAGATCTATTAAAAACCTTCTCAAAAACAAGACGAGTCAAATGCGTAAGGCACTGCCTATTTGCCCAGGCATAGTTCGCAGCGCACTTCATCGCCCCTAGATAACTTTTAGCTTCGGGAGAATTAACCGGGGCGCAGGCGAGCTGCCGGTCGGGAACATTAATATTATATTTCTGAAGGCAACGAATCATGCTCTTGGTATAATCATCGCAGACCTGATAACCTAAACCCCGTGATCCGGAATGAATCATTATAGTTATTTGACCTAACGTAAGCTGTAATTCATCACAAATATCACGGTCGTAAAGCTGATCAATAACCTGTACTTCCAAAAAATGATTTCCCGAGCCAAGGGTTCCAGATTGCGCCTTGCCTCTTTCGTAAGCCCTTTCAGAAACAGCTGAAGGATCCGCTCCCTGCATAGCGCCGGATTCTTCTGTATTATCTAAATCTTCCTGGCAACCGTATCCTCTCTTGACTGCCCACTCAGCACCCTTTACTAAAATCTCTCTCTCTTCTCTTTCGCTTACCCGGATATCTCCTTTTGAGCCTACGCCTGAAGGTATATCGGAAAATAATACATAGACTAAACCCTTGATTTTATCCTTTATCTCGTCGTATTTAAAATTAGTCTTTAAGAGCCTTACGCCACAGTTGATATCGTAGCCCACGCCTGCAGGAGAAATTACTCCTCCTGCCTCAATATCGGTTGCCGCCACCCCCCCTATAGAAAAACCATACCCCCAGTGTATATCCGGCATAGCTAAAGAAGCATGTACTATCCCCGGTAAAAATGCCACATTAGCCACCTGCTCTGCTGCTTTATCCTGGCGTATATCTTTTAAAAGCTTTTCATCTGCATAAATAATTCCCGGAACGCGCATTCCCGGCTTGTAGGATTTAGAAATACGCCAACGGTAATTATCTATTTTTTCTAAAGTCCCGCTCCATGATTCAGCCATAGAGATTAAACGTCAAAGATAACCTCTGCCTGCCATCCAGTGCTTCCTTTTTCAATCTTTAAGCCATGGTAAGTGGCGGCTTTGATTTCTGTATTTACTTTATATTTATTTGTATCTACGCCTCTTACTTGCGCAATGAGATTTTCTTCATCTAATTTATTAATCTGGAAATCTTCAAAAATCATCTCTTTTGCCGCCGATAAAGAAAGTAATTCGTTTAACCAGTTAATAAATAACTCTTCTGAATTTTGAGCCTCCTGCCGGATGAAAATCTTCTTGGAATCCAAGCCATTCTGTGTGTTTTCTGGTTTTTTTTCAACAATAATATCAAACATCGCAACAGCGGCATTTTTAAATAATTCTTTTAAATCTTTACCTTTAACCTTGATGCCTATATCTGCGGTATGCTCTAATATTTGGTATTTTTTTTCTTTCATTTATAATCTTAGCCACCCCTCGCTTCTAATAATATTATAATGATATATTGAAGCTCGGGACTCATTTTTTATTACGTAAAAAATCCGTGGGCCATGAAGGAGTCGAACCTTCGACCTTGACATTAAGAGTGTCCTGCTCTGCCAATTGAGCTAATGGCCCTAAATTTATTTGTCAGCCATTATTCATGATTCTATCTAAGTTTGCTAAGGTTATGAATTAATGGCCGTAAATTTTCCAGCTGTTACATTATGAAAATTTACTCCGAGCAGCAACTATAAAGACCATTGGCTGCGAGGAGTTAATATATTTGCTTTTAGTCATCTGTTAATGTCCACCGCAATACTTTGCCACACCCGCCAATCTTTATGGCACAGAGTCTTAATGGCCTAGAATAAACCAATATATTTTAACAAAAATCAGATGTATTTTCAATACATGATTTGTTATAGGGGGTAAAACAAGGATATGAATAAATTTAAAATGGATTTTTTGGGCAGGTTATACGTAATTTAGAATTTGTAACTTAAGCCTAACCAAAGTATTCCCTGTAAGCTATCTGTATCCTGGTCTCTATCCCATGACGGATCATGGCTTTCCTCCCAGGTTCTTCCATCAATACTGATTAAAGTCCCATCTAATCCCGCCCGTAATTCCCAGCCTTGATTAATTTTCCAAAATCCTTGCATACTGCCAATCACCGCTGACCCATCATCATAATCTCCATAGAAGGTCAGCCCTCTTAGAAGATGGTTATCTTCATCCTCGGCAGTGGGATAGAAAGAATATTTTAGGTTAACCCTGACTCCATAGCTTTCTCGTAATACATCTGCTGCTAAGCCAATATACGGAAGATTATATTTAATATGGTAAGTCAAAACCGTATCACCCTGATAAAGCGTTTGGCCCTGGTTACCCCCCAATAGGTCAACCTCATAGTATAAATCAGACATGTCGAAATCAAATCTTTCATACTTATATCCCAATAAAACACCAATTTTTAAAAAATCAGATTCCTGTAAGGCCAAATTTTCTTCATCAGAAAAAAGGCTTTTATTAAAAAAATCGTATCGCAGGTTAGCATCCCATATGAGAGCATCCGCATCCGTATTCGAATCAGTAGATGAAATTAAAATCCCAAGTGCCCAATCCTTATCCGTCATTTTCTCGCGTACATGATTAGTGAATGGCACCCAGGCTTCGCTATTAACTGAGAAATTACCATAACCTAAACTGAGATTCCCGCCGATTACGCCATTGCCAAGAGGAAATTTTAATTCGCTGGTGTGGTTATCAAAATCGTAAGTGGTATCTCCGGTCATGTAGCCTAACATTATACATAAATCTAAAATATAATCCCTAAATGTGAACTGCTGTATATAATCCTGCCCCGGTAACTCAATCGGTTCCAGAAGCTGGGCATTATTTTCAACCTTTAAGGATAAATCGCCTGAATCGGAAATTTCTGCGCCTTTTTGCATAGCTTCGCATATTGCTTTATTCCTCTCTGTAAGAACCTCCTGGGCCAAAATCATAAAAGGAAATAAAAACAAAAAAAGATATAAAAAAATAACTACTTTTTTATATCTTTTTCGGATGGGTCTACTGGATTTTTGTCTATTTAACATCAAAAATATATTAGCATAAAATTCCCTTCGGCTCCACTATTTTAATTAATCCAAAAACGCCCTCACTCCGTACACCGTACACCGTACTCCGAACTAAATAATGCGCCTGGCTGGAGTCGAACCAGCAACGCCCAGCTCCGAAGGCTGGCGCTCTATCCAATTGAGCTACAGGCGCATCATATATAAGTTCGAAAGTCATTAATGCTCGGGTCTAGTCTACAGCTCTACGAGTGACTCCAAGGCCGGCGCTGCCTACCTGCCGGCAGGCAGGTATCTAATTGTCCCCCATTTCTATTATTTATCTCTGCGGCATCCCGCCTCAGATGTATTAAGCGATTGAAGCGTGAAGCTACAGGCGCATAAATTGAAAATTTATTTCTCTAACTTATTTATCACTAAAGGGTGTCAAGACCCGGCCTAGATGATGCGGCCTTAAAGGATGGTGCAGGCTTCGCCTAAGATTCTCTGAATTTTTTTAAGTTTATTCTTATCTACTGTCGCTATATTAGCTAAGGCAGCTGTTCGTATTGGAGAATTTAAATGAATTTTATCCGGATTTACCTTTTCAATGATCTCTTTTAATTTCTTAATATGCCTGAGGTCATCATTTACGCCTTTTACCAGCATAATTTCCAGCCAAATCTTACCCTTAAATTCTTTTCTTAAATTTATCAGTCCGTTGATAATCTCTTCTATTTTTATGTGCGTATGGGGGGAATTGATTCTTTTTAATACCTGCCCCTGCGCCGCATCCAAAGAGGGTACGATTAAATCTGTTTTCAGCAAGTCCTGGCGCACCGAAGGTAAATTTATCAGCGAAGAGTTGGTAATTACCGCCAGCGGAACTCGACTTAGATCTTTTATCTCCTGAATCAGTGCGCCGATTTTGTTATTTAAGGCAGATTCTCCCATCCCGGAAAGCGTTATAAAATTAAGCCTTTCTGCTTCTTTGTTATTATTTTCTAACCAAAATTTCAATTCATCCAGAATCCTGGCTATTTCTAAATATTCTTTCCTTGCGCAGACTAAATCGGTAGTACGGCCCAACTGGCAGTAAATACAGTCAAAAGTACATGTCTTGTAGGGCACCAAGCTTAAGCCTAGAGAAAGACCCAGCCTGCGGGAATTAACCGGGCCATATATATATTTCATATCTCATATTATATTATGAAATCACATTATAAAAAACCACCTTTTCATTTTTTATCTTAGCCGATCCTTAGATTTAATTAAAAACCTATGCGGCTTAATTAAAAAATAAAAAGGTGGATTGAAATTAACCTGATTATTTTACTTCAATTACAGAATTCTGACTGCCGAACGTATTGAAAGAGCGTGTTTTATTATTAGGATCTTCCATCCAGTTCCCGTCAACAAAGAACTTATATTCGTACCTGCCGGGTTGGAGTCGGACCTTTACTACCCAGTTACCGCGTGAATCTTTTTTGGCTGTAAAAGTCTGGGTATCCCAATTATTAAAACTTCCCGCAAGGCTAACCCTGTTTGCCTGGGGGGCGCGAAATTTAAAAGCCGTCAATTTCGCACCTGTATTTTTTGCTGTTTTGGCCATATCTACCTCCCTGTTCCTACCTAATCATATTAAATAATTCCCAAAGAGTCAAGGACTTTTAATCAGGTGAGTATTAAAATTACACACTCTAAAATAAAAGACAAGCCTTTATTTTATATCGCAACGATAGAAATGCCTTTTCTCTCGGCCATTTTAATGCTTTCTTCTTTATCTATAAAAAGAGTTTTGTCTGCCTCGATGGCCAGGCATTTTGCCTTACAATTAACCAGGTTTTTTATTGTATTTAAACCAACTACCGGAATATCAAAACGCATATCCTGTTTTGGCTTACTCACCTTTACCAGAGTGGAACCACGTCCGGCAATTTTGCCGGCCCGGAGAATAAGGTTATCCGTCCCCTCCAAAGCCTCTACGCCTACTATTGCCTTATTTTTGACCGCTACAGTCTGGCCTATATCAGCATGGGCGATTATTTTAGCTATATCGAAACCAAAATATATATCTTCCCAGGCGCTAAAGTCAGGAGCGGTTTTAGTCAAGACGCCCTTAGGAGGAAGATATTCTTTTACGAAAGTTGTCGTATCTAGGAGCTTCAGGCCCGCATCCTCTAATTTTTGCGCGATTGCCCCAAATATGGTATCCGCCTTTTTATCCTTTAACTGATTAAGAATGTTCTGGGCTTCTTCGCTGCGCTTCAATTCTTTGCTGAACAGCCGGCGCGGATGAATCTGCCCGGCCATGGCAATTTTAGCTATCCCCTCGCTTTTGAATATTTCGACAATACTGTTAAAATCCCGGATGCTAATCCAATAGAGCTTATCAACGTAACGTTTCAACTTGGGAGAAGTATCCCCTTTTATGCCTACTGCTACGACGAAGCAGCCTTTTTTCTTCGCGCCCTGCGAAAATATAATGGGAAATTTTTTACTTCCCGCGATTATCCCTATTTTCTCCATATTAATGCGAAAACAAAAAGTCTTTTTATTAATAAATTCGAGTTTGCCTATATTGAATCATCTAAAACCAAAAAGCAGATTAATTAATGCCGGTATCTTTATTGATTCGTTCAATACGGCAGGAACGTACAACGCCTCTCTCTGATTTTCTTACGAAATTTATCAGGTAAGAGACCTCCTGACTTGGTTTCATTTCCTTTTCTATTTTTTCTAAAGAATTCTTCTTGGAAAGACCAGCGTGAAACAAAATATTAAAGGCCCGGTGCAGCTGTTTAATAGATTCCCTTGCTGTGCCTTGGCGCTTTAAGCCGATGAGATTTAAACCGTAAACTCTTGCTGGATGGCCGTCGCAGGTAGAAAAAGGAGGTATATCCTGCACCACCTTAGAGCATCCCCCGATAATAGACAAGGTCCCCACTCTTACAAACTGATGTATGGCTACCAGACCTCCCACTACAGCCTTATCTTCTATACTGACATGGCCGGCGAGAGTGCCGTTATTAGCGATTATACAGTTGCTACCTACAAAGCAGTCATGAGCGATATGCGAATAGGCCATAAAAAGATTATCATTTCCTATTTTAGTAACCGATCCCTCTTCTGTGCCGGGGTTAAACGTGCAGTATTCCCTGATGACATTACCGTCGCCTATTTTAAGAAAACTCTTTTCGTCTTTGTATTTTAAATCCTGAGGGGAGCTTCCTAATACTGCCCCGGTAAAAATTTTACAATTTTTCCCGATAGTTGTATTTCCTTCAATTACGCAATAAGGGCCGATTTGGCAGGCTTCGCCCACGGTTACAGCATCGCCGATAACTGTATAAGGCCCTATTTGACAATGCCCAGCTATTTTAGCATTTTTGGAAATTATCGCCGTGGGATGTATCTGCATATACTTATTCCTCCGAAAGCGTAAACATCAGATCTGCTTCTGCCACTACCTTTCCCTCTACCAGCGCCTTAGCATGAACTGTGCCGGTCTTAGATTTTACCCTGACTGCGGTTACATCAAGTACAAGATCATCTCCGGGGACAACTGTTTTTCTGAATTTAACGTTATTAGCAGCTAAAAAATAGGCGAGTTTTCCACGGTTCTCTTTGGCAGCCAACATCATTACCCCGCCTACCTGTGCCATTGCCTCAATCATCAAAACGCCGGGCATAACCGGCTTCTGGGGAAAATGCCCTTTAAAATAATAATCGTCCTTAGTCACATATTTTATTCCTCTGGCATGCTTTCCCTGTTCTAATGAAAGAATCCTGTCCACGAATAAAAATGGCGGCCTGTGAGGCAGTATCTTCATAATCGCCTCTCTATCTAACTCATGCTCATCATTAGGGCGGGAATCTACTCCAACACCTCCCAATAAATACCTTTCTCTCTGTTGATGTATTTTTTTAAGCATCTTCAGGTTGAGTGAATGGCCGCTTTTTAAAGCAATAATATGCCCCTTTAAGGGCTGGCCTAATATATATAAATCGCCTACTAAATCCAAAATTTTATGACGGATAAATTCATCTTCAAAGCGTAACTTATTATTTATTACTCCTTCTTTACCTACTACCAGTGTATTACTATAACTGGCTCCCAAACCAATGCCCTGCTCCTGCAAATTGCCTACTTCGCTTTCCAGGCAAAATGTGCGCGCACCGGCTAAATTCTCTTTAAATTTTTCGCGGTCCATATTTATCTCTAAAAACTGTACTTTAAGTAAAGGGTGATTGTAGCTTAAAGTATAAGAAATAGTAAAATCCTTTGCCGGCAATATTACGATTGAGGCCTGTTCTTCCTGGGCGAATATAGGCTCTTTGATAGAGAAATAATTCCGCTCTTTATCTTGTTCCTTTATACCTGCCCGACTGATTATCTCTGCGAACTCAATGCTACTGCCGTCTGCGCCAGGGACCTCCTGGTTATTAATTTCGATATCAAGATTATCTATATTCATTCCCGCTAAAGCCGCCAGGAGATGTTCGACAGTCTGGATTTCAACGCCATCTTTACCTATGCTGGTCCGGCGTATGCGCTGATAAGGATCAAGTAAATTCTCAACGCAAGTCTTAATAACCGGCTTATTGGCTAAGTCCGTACGGATAAAACGAATGCCGGAATCTTCCGGCGCTGGCTTAAAATTAAGGTTTACTTTATTAGCAGTATGCAAGCCGATGCCTTCTAAAGTAACCTGCTTGGCAATGGTTTTTTGTCTTTCCATCGTTTTAAATTAATTTTTTTTAGGGTTATCTATTTGATTTTTAATAATTTTTTCCAATTCTTCTATTTTTTTCTTAAGGCCTGTCACTGTTTGAAACAGGCGCGGTAAATTCTGGACACAGGCATTTACCCGCCTGGCAATATTTACTGCCTTTGCAGGGTAACCCCAAACAGCAGTTTCAGCCGGAATAGATTTGTTTACTCCGGACTGCGCCATAACTATCGCATTATCGCCAACGCTAATATGGCCAACCAGGCCTGCCTGTCCGGCAAGAGTTACGCCTTTACCGATTTTTGTGCTTCCGGAAATACCTACCTGCGCAACCACCAGAGAATCAGGCCCGATTATTACATTGTGGGCTATATGAACGAGGTTATCTATTTTAGTGCCCCGTCCGATTACGGTTCTATCAAAACGCGCACGGTCGATACAAACATTGGAACCGATCTCAACATCATCTTCAATAATTACCACGCCGACCTGCGGTATACGCTGGTGTTTACCTTCTATGGTAATAAATCCGAAACCGTCTGAACCGATAACCGTGCCGCTATCAATCACAACATTACTGCCAATAGTTGTCTCTTCTCTAATAGAAACATTGGCATGAATTAAAGTATTACTTCCTATGCGTGTTGCTTCACCAATAAAGCAACCGGCGTAAATTACGCTATTATCTCCGATTGAAACCTTATCTGCAATAACCGTATGCGCACCTATAGCCACATTCTCACCTAATGCGACATCCTTTCCTAAAACAGCGCTTGGGTCTACTCCCTGGGGATGAATTTTCTTAGTGGGCTTTACCAGCGAAATCACCTTAGCAAATGCTAACGAAGGATTATCGGTGCGGATAATCGGCTTAGAGGCTTTTTTTACATCGCGGGAGGTTATCACCGCAGAAGCGCAGGTCTTCTCAATCATCGGGATGTATTTCGGATTAGCCACAAATGTAATATCCCCCTCCCCAGCCTCCTCTATTCCGGAAATGCCGGTAATGACTAATCCCTGGTCACCAATAACCTCGCCCTCGACATAAGAAGCTATTTCTTTTAATGTTTTTCGCATAGTATAAATAAACGAAAAAAGCAGTTTTTTCTACTCTTTTGAATTCTTATTTAAAATACTTATAATTTGATCGGTTATATCTAAATCTTCATCCTGGGCAACTAGCACCTGGTCGTTAAAAATAAGAGAGTAACCTTCTTTTTCAGCGTAACCTTCTACCGCATCGTCTATATCTTTCAGAATCTCCTTCATTCTTTCATCCCGTTCCTTGCGCAGTTCCGTCTGCTGCTGCCGGTCAAAATCCTGAAGTAATCTTATTTTTTCTTCCAAGGCGGGCTGTTGCGCCTCTTTCTCTTTCTCGCTTAAAAGATTAATCTTATCCTGTAATTTTTTAACTTCATTAACCTTTTTTTCTCTTTCTTTCTCATATTTTTCCTGTTCATTGGTAAGTTCTTTGTCAAAAGACTTTGTCTTGTTATATTCGTTAAAAGTGCGCGTTACGTCTATATATCCGATTTTTTCAGCGGCAAATGCAATATTGAACGCAATAATCGAAAATGAAATTGTCACCAAAAAAATATTTCTTGTTTTTTTCATTATTTATCCTCCTTTTTCATTTTACATTTTAAATTATCCTATTAAAAACCGTGGCTCATGCTGAAGTGCAGCTCTCCGTCGCCTTTCTCTTCCTGCCCGGTCTCTTTATTTAAAGGAATACCGTAATCAAGCATAATCGGGCCGACAGGGGTCTTCAGCCTTAGACCCATTCCCACTCCCGACTTGAAACCGCCCGAACCGATATTATCCATTTCAGCCCATACATTTCCTATGTCATAGAAAACAGCGACTTTCAAAAAGTCAAATAAAGGGTAAGTATACTCAATATTGCCCACCAACATGGCTTCGCCACCCAGGGGATCCTCGGAAGAAGGATCAATCGGCCCTACTTTCCTTTCGTTGTAACCCCTTATTGTATAAGCTCCGCCTGCAAAGAATCTCTTATATATGGGCACGTTATCAGAATCCCCGTAATCATCGGCCAATCCCAGCCTCGCCCTCAACTCTAATACCGCACCCTGAGGAATAACCTTCAAATAATGCGAAGCCCGCGAATAAAGTTTTAAAAAATCCTTATCCCCTGCAAAGGGCCCGCCAGCCCCTTCAAGCGATACCGCAAAAACATTGCCCCGGGTAGGATCAAATACATTATCGCGGCTATCAAAAGTAATCCCAAACTCCATGCTGCTGATCGTATTTTCTCCGTATTCTTTTGTAAGGTCAGCCGAGGCATTCTCGGTTATATCAGTTATATCTATAGTTTCATAGCGGTAAAGCAAATTAGCAGTTGTATATTCCGATATCTCTTTCCCCAGCCGCAAGTCCCCTCCTGTTATATCTTCGTCATAACCGTAACCCACATCAGTTTCGCGGTTGTGGCTCCTTTTATAAGCGTCAAAACCAAAAGCTATAGGGTAATCAAACAGCCAAGGCTCAGTAAAACTTAAATCAAAACTGCTGCTCAATGTTCCCGTTGAACCTCTCAGCCTCAAATCCTGGCCGTCTCCGGTAAAATAAGGAAAGTTTTTCCAATCGAAGTTTTTCTGCTCTATTTCAATAAATCCGATAAATTCGTCAACGCTGCTATAGCCGCCCCCAAAACTAAAGGCTCCGGTCTTTGTCTCTTTGACCTCTACCACCAAATCCTTTCTGTTCGGCACAGACGTATCTTCGGTATCATAGCTTACTTCTTCAAAAAATCCCAGGTTCTCTAATCTTTCCTTACTGCGTTTAAGCTTACTACCGTCAAAACGGTCCCCGGGCATTATTCTTAATTCGCGGCGCACCACTATGTCTTTAGTTTTTACGTTCCCGCGCACTTTTATTTTTTCCACGTAGGCGACTTCATTTTCAAAAATATTATAAACTATATCGATGCGGCCGGTGCTCTGGTTTAAACTGGTTACTTCCTGCACCTGGGCAAAAATATAACCGCGGTCAAAATATAGGCTTTGTATTTCTACGATATCCTGTTTTAAGGCTTCCTGATTAAAAACTTTTCCCGTAGTACAATGGGTAAGCTTAGCGCGAATTTCCCTTTTAGGAATATCTTTATTGCCCTCTATTCTAACATCACCTACGAGATATTTTTTCCCTTCATTAATCTTTACGGTAATATATAAAAACGGTCGTATGGGATCTTCCCGAACTTCATAATCTACCACTACATCGGCAAAGCCCGCCCGACGGTAAAAAGACTTAATCCGCTCCATATCCTCCTTTAAAACTTCTTCTTTGAGTATCCCGGGATTAAACAACCAGGCTCTTTTCGTCTTCATTAATTTTAAAATACGGTTTTTAGCAAAAGACCTGTTTCCCTCGACAAAAATATATTTGATTCTTATCTTTTTACCCTCGTTTACTTTAAATTCTATCCTTGCCTTATTGGCCTCCTCGCTTATTTTAACCTCATAATCTATTTTCGTTTGTGAATAACCTATTTTCTCGTACATCTTCTTTAAGGTACGCATATCATCTTCCAGATTAGGATAATCTAAATACTGCCCTTCCTTTGTCTTAAGGCTATCCTTAAGCTTTTCTTCTTTCGTATTAAGGCGTTTTATCCCCAAAAAAGAAACTTTTTCGATAATCTGCCTTTCTTTTACATTAACGATTATTTTAACCCCTTCTTTATAAAGCTCTGTGTTAATCTCAATATCGCTGAAAAAACCCAATAAATAAAGGCGCTTCAAGTCGTCGCTGGCGATATTTTCTTTATAAGGGCTTCCTACGCGCAGTTTCATTTTAGAGATTATCGCATTAGTACTTATATGTTTATTTCCTTTAACTTCTATGGCGGTGATTATTTTTTCGGAAGGGACTTGAGATCTGTAATCTTCACCTTGTACATCAGGAAAGTTTTGGGCGAAGCAATGGCAGTAAACAGCTCCAAATAAAAAAAAGAAGCTACATAGCAGCAGTATTATTTTTTTTCTTTGCATTATATTTAAATTACCTAAATAAAATTCACTGCTTTAAACTTAATCCAAATCCCATTAATATTCATCTTTAAATCTTCTTACTCAACCGGAGCAAGGTTTTCAAACCGGGTATACTCTTTAATAAAGGCTAATTTTATTGAACCTACGGGACCATTGCGCTGTTTGGCAATAATTAATTCGGCAATCCCCTGGTTATCGGCGGAAGGCTTATAATATTCTTCTCTTAAGATAAGCGTAACTACATCGGCATCCTGTTCTATTGCCCCTGATTCCCTTAAGTCCGAAAGTTTCGGGCGATGGTCTTCTCGAGACTCTACCGCCCGGGAAAGCTGGCTTATAGCTACTATAGGAACATTTAATTCCCGAGCCAATGCCTTCAAAGAGCGCGAGATCTCCGATATTTCCTGCTGCCTGTTCTCGGAATTAACTGCTCCGCGCATTAACTGCAAATAATCTAAAATGATTAAACGAATGTCCTGGTGGGCTTTTAAGCGCCGGGCCTTAGCGCGCAATTCCATTACGGAAATTGCCGGTGTATCGTCTATATATATAGGCGCCTCGCAAAGTTTGCCTGCTGCAGCAGTAAGGCGCGGCCAGTCAGAAGGCGAAAGATAACCTGTCCTGACCTTGTGCGCATCCACTTTGGCATGCGCGCAAAGCATCCTCTGCACCAGTTGCTCCTTTGACATTTCTAGACTAAAGAAAGCTGTCGGGATTTTCTCTATTACTCCCGCATACTCGGCAATGCCCAAGGCAAGGGCACTTTTACCCATTGAGGGCCTTCCGGCAATAACAATTAAATCGGAAGGCTGTAAACCTGCGGTCCTGCTGTCAAAATCTATATAGCCGGTAGGAATACCTGTGACATGAGCCTTTTTTTGATAAAGCCTATCGATGTTTTCAATACTCTCTTTTATGATTTCTTTTAAATGTAAGTATGTCCCCTGGCTTTTTCTTTCGCTTATTTCAAATATGAGTTTCTCAGCGCTATCTACAACCTGATCGATATTACCTTCGCTTTCGTAACATAGAGAAACAATGCGGGTGGCATTGTTAATCAATGTTCTCAAAATACTTTTTTCTCTTACAATATTAACATAGTGATTAATATTAGCGGCAGTGGGTACGGAATTCACCAGGTTTGTTAAGAAACTCACTCCGCCGATTTCATCGAGGATTGCCAACCTTTTTAATTCGTCGGTAAGCGTGATAATATCAATAGCCTTATTGCTATTGTAAAGAAGAGAAATCGCCTCAAATATCTTCTGATGTGTATCACGGTAAAAGAATTCCTTGCTTAATCTTTCTATCGCCACTGAAACTGCATCTTCATCTATAAGCATAGAACCCAATACCGCCATCTCAGCTTCTAGATTCTGGGGTGTAATTTTTTCAAGAATATCCGCCATTTTAAATACCTGCTTTTGAATTCTTTATTTTTTCACAACCCAGACTTTGACTCTGGCTTCTACTTCGGATGCCAGTTTTACAGACACCTCATAAATACCCAGCGACCTTATCGGCTCTTGTAGAATAATTTTATTCTTGTCGATATCAAAACCCTCTTCTTTTAAGGCTTGCGCTATTTCAGAATTAGTTATGCTGCCATATAGTTTATCTTCGTGAGTTAAAACGCTAATAGTTACAGATAATCCTGATAGCTTCTCTCTAAGGGCAAGGGCTTCTTTTTTGGAATGTTCAAGCTGGAGGGACTCTTTTTGCCTTTCCTGCTCCAGTTTTTTTAGATTCTCCGGCGTTAAGGCAACAGCCAAGCCGTTAGGTAAAAGAAAATTACGCGCAAAGCCGTCCTTTACCTTAACGATTGTTCCTGTCTTACCCAGCCGGTCTACATTCTGTTTTAAAATAACTTCCATGGGAGCGTTGTTATTCGATTTTCTTAAACGGATATTATCCGAAAAGTTTAAATTAGAATTTATTAAATAATTTTTTAAAAAAGTGCGGCTATATGCGCGTGTAAGGAAGCAGAGATACAAACCTCGCTTTTTTGATTGCCTCTCTAACCATCCTTTGGTGCTTAGCGCAATTACCAGAGATACGCGGAGAGATTATCTTGCCTCTTTCTCTGACAAACGATTCCAGTCTCTTTACATCCTTATAATCTATCGACTTTACTTTGTCTACGCATAACCGGCAAAACTTCTTTCTGGCAAGTAAAAACTTTTTTTTCTTTTTGACGTTTCTTGTTCTTTTTCTAATTAACATTTTCTTCCTCTTTAGGTTCCTCTTCAAGCCAAGACGATTCAGTACTCTCCTCGATGTTTTCGGTCACATGCTGCTCTTGAACTGACCCAGTCATTTCCCTGGCGACAGGAGAACCTAAAAACTGTACCCGCTGCGCCCTCACCTCCAGAACATTGCGCTTTTGACCCGAGTTATCTTCCCAGGAACGGGACTGTAAGCTTCCCTCTACCAGGACAGGGCTTCCTTTGCGTAAATATTGGTTAGAGGACTCTGCCTGTTTATTCCAGACTACTACTGTTACAAAACAGCTCTCTTCTTTTAAATTCTGGCTCCTATCTCTATAGCGCCTGTTTATCGCCATTCTTAAATTTGCAACTGCCGTACCTTGAGGAGTATAACGTAACTCCGGATCCTTAGTCAAATTGCCCACCAATATCACCTTATTGAAATTAGCCATCTTCTTCTCCGAATCTAAATTTTAATTACAATGCTAAAAACTCAAACTAAATTACGCTTTCTTAATTAAAAAAATTATCAGTAACGATAGCACCAAAAACACCACACCAATGATTATCCGAGGATTAGCCTCAATTATAACATGGTCAAGATTTAAAGACTTTTCCAGCAGTTGTTTTAACAATTTCATAAATTTAGCCCCAAAAATTAAGTCAATCCCGAAGAGGATGCCGATAATACTCGCAAAAATTGCTATATTCTGCAACAAAAAATCTAAAGCCATTTCTCCTTCCATATGCCCTCCTTTGCTTCTAAATATTATACTTTATTTTCACGGATACGCAAAGCCCTTATTCATGCCTTGTAATTAACACCCTGAGTATATTTTCATTTAACTTATAAGCGTGTCTTATATCTGTGACCTTTCCGGCCGCTATGTTAAAATTTACCAGATAATATATGCCTTCTTTATGTTTCTTAATGGGAAAAGAGAGCTTTCTTTTCTCTGACCATATATCAGCCGAAGTAACTTCTCCTTCGTTTTTAGTTATCACTTCATGAATCTGTTTAAATAAACTTTTCTTTTCTTCTTCGGATAATTCCGGATTAACTATAAACATAGCTTCATATTTGTTCATTCTCAAGCCCTCTCTGTTTCTTAATTCAAATGGTTTAAAAGCTAATCGTTGACTGTACTACCACTTGTTAAAAATATTCATTGACTGAGAAATTCCTTCGCTCACCCAGCTTAAACAGCATGCGCAGGCATCATTGATTATTCTGGGCAAATGCTTTTTCTCATTTTTCCCGAAAGAAGCCAGCACATACTCTGCCGCCCCCATACTCTTCTGCGGCCTGCCGATTCCGATACGCAATCTGGCGAATTTCAAAGACCCTAAATTCTCTATTACTGACTCAAGCCCCTTATGGCCTGCTGAGGAGCCGCTGGCCCTGATTTTAAGCCTGGAAAAGTTAAGGTCTAAATCGTCACAAACTATCAATAATTCTCCTAAATCCAAATTATACTTCTCAAGCAGAGCCTTTACGCTAATACCCGACAAATTCATAAACGTAAGCGGCATAGCCAATATCACATCAAACCCTGCTATTTTTCCTCTGCCTTTTAAAGATAAAGTATTCTTATCTTTTTTAAACTTTATCTTACTGGTTTTTGCTAAAGCCTTGATTACCGCAAAACCTATATTATGCCTTGAATTTATATAAACCCGCCCGGGGTTGCCTAACCCAACGATTAACTTCATCCCTTGATTTAAAAAATAAGGATGGCTCTAGAAAAGAAAGGGCTTTAACCCTTTTCCTTTTTCTCTTCTTTCTTTTCCTTTTTCTCTTCTTTCTTTTCCTGGGTTCCTTCTTCCCCTTCGGCAGCTTCCTTCTTCTCCCTTATAACTTCCGGCTCCTGGGATCCCTCCCCTTCAGCCAAAGGTGCGACTTCTTCCTCTTTTATCGGGGCAATTACGGTCAAAACAATTGCCTCCGGATCAGCCAAGACTTTTACATTTGCGGGAAAAACAATATCTTTTATGTGTATAGCATCGCCTATCTTCATCTGGCTGACATCAATGGGAATTTCTTTAGGAATATCTCTTGGCAAACATTCGATTTCAATTTCCCAAAGAATATGCTCCAAAGACCCGCCCTCTTGTTTTACGCCGATCGGCTCTCCGTTAGCAACTACAGCCACATTCACTTTTATTGCCTTAGTTAAAGAAATCTCATTGAAATCCACATGGATAACGTCATCGCTAACCGGATTATATTGAATCTCCTTGATTAAACAGCTTTTGGCTTTGGGATCTTTATCCTTATTTTCTTTAATATTCAGGTTAATTACCACGCTCTCTATATGATAATGGTGAATCAAGCGCATTAATTCGCGATGAGAGACCTGTATAGCTTGTGATTTCTTGCCAGCTGAATAGACTACTGCCGGCACAAAACCATTTCTCCTGAGATCCTTTAACTTGCCCCCGCCTAAATCTTTTCTTGGTTGTGCATCTAACAATATCTCATCCATCTAATTGCTCCTTAAATGTGTTTTGTATAAAAATTTCAGTACTTATAGTTATCTTTAATCAAACAAGCTGCTTACCGACTCCTCATGGTGTATTCTTCTTATTGCCTCGCCCAGAAGCCCGGCAACTGATAGAACTTTAATCCTGGGGTGTTTTTTTTGTTCACTAAACGGTATGCTGTCTGTTATTGCCAACTCTGTTAAAGATGCGCATTTATTAATATTTTCTATTGCTGAGTTTGATAATACTCCGTGCGTAATTGCCGCGCGGATACTATTGGCTCCAGCATCTTTTAAGGCATTGACTGCTTCTATCAGCGAGCCGCCAGTAGCAATCAAATCGTCAACAATCACTGCATTCTTACCTTCTACTTCGCCTAAAATATGCATTGCTTCGGCTTTTTCAGGAGAGATTCTCCTCTTGTCTATAATCGCCAGGCCGGCTCCCAATCTTTTAGCGTAGGCCCTGGCCATTTTTATGCCTCCCACATCCGGAGAGACCACTACTAGATTTTTAATTCCCAGGGTGTTCAGATAATCTATAAAAATGCCTACTGCAAAAAGATGGTCGACGGGTATATCGAAAAAACCCTGTATTTGGCCAGCGTGCAAATCCATAGTCAACACCCTGTTTGCACCAGCGGTAGTTATAAGGTTAGCCACTAATTTTGCGGTAATGGGAACGCGCGGCTGATCCTTACGGTCCTGACGGGCATAACCAAAATGAGGAATAACCGCAGTAATACGCTGACTGGAAGACCTCTTTAAAGCATCGATTATAATCAAAAGCTCCATCAGGTTATCATTTGTCGGAGGTGAAGTGGGCTGAACCAAAAAAACATCTTTTCCTCTTACGTTTTCATTAATTTTTACCCTTATCTCTCCCTCACTGAACCTGCCTACAAAAGCCTCTGATAATTTAACCTTTAAATATTTACAGATATCTTTAGCTAATTGAGGATGGGCATTCCCGCAAAAAACCGCTATTTTATCCATATTTTCTACCTCGTATTTAAATATTTAAGTGTTTATTTAATTTATTTCTCTAACGGCTTGGCCGGGACCCCTACTACCGTGCTATTAGCCGCGACGTTCCTATTCCTTGTAACCACCGAACCTGCTCCGGTTTTAGCGCCTTTACCAATTTTAACCGGTGCGACTAAAATCGTATCCGAACCAATAAAAGCTTTATCTCCTATTACTGTAATATTCTTTTTTTTGCCGTCATAATTTGCGGTTACCGTGCCGGCGCCGATATTGACAAATCGGCCCACCCGTGCATCGCCAAGATAACTAAAGTGTTTAGCTCTGGCTTTTGAAGCAAGTTTAGAGCGGTTTACCTCTATAAAATTGCCTACCGAAACATCGTCGCTAAGGCGGCTGCCTCCTCTTATGTGGGCAAATGGTCCAATCTTACAACGTTTACCAATTTTAACATTTCTATCTATTACTGTAAAGGGATAAATTATCGAATCCTTACCTATCGTAACACCATAACTGATAAAGGTATTTTCCGGATTTACTATAGTAATTCCGTTTTTCATAAAATCCTCGTTAATACGGCGCTGCATAATCTTATTTGCTTCTGCCAGGTCGGAACGAGAATTTATACCCAAAGCCTGGCCTAAATCGTCAAGCTTAAACGAATCAATCAAAGACCCTCTTTTATAAAGTATGCCTATTGTGTCAGTAAGGTAATATTCTTTTTTGCGGTTATCCGCCTTTACCCTATTCAATGCATAGGAAAGGCTATCTTTCCTAAAGCAAACGGTTCCGGTATTTATCTCCTTGATATTTTTTTGAAAGTCGCTGGCGTCCTTTTCTTCTATGATACCGCAAATACTCTGGTATTTATCCCGCAAGATCCTGCCATAACCAAAAGGCTTATCGGTAACTGCGGTTAATAAAGTAGCTTCGGAATGGCTGGCTATATGTTGTTTAAGAAGATTTTTTATTGTCTCCTTTTTCAATAAAGGATTGTCGCAATAAAGAACCAGAACCGTACCCTTAAAATTATTTAATTGAGTTAAAGCAATCTTTACTGCGTCGGCGGTGCCTATAAGTTTTTTTTGGATTACCACTTTTATTTTTCCCTGAATTAACGGCTTTATCTGTTCGTGTTTATGTCCCAAAACTAAAATTGCCTTATCTGCAGTAAGGCTCTTAACTAAATCTAAACAATAGCCTAACATCGGCCTAGAGAGAATAGGGTGCAGGGCTTTGGGATAATCTGATTTCATCCGCGTGCTTTTACCTGCGGCCAATAAAATAACAGCGGTTTTTTCCTTTAACATTATTCCTATTAACCTATAGTTTTTAAGCTAAACAATCTATATTAATTAATGCGACCTAGGTTCGCTGGGACGTCTGGACTCGAACCAGAATAGCGAGACCCAAATTCTCGTGTCCTACCATTGGACGACATCCCAAATTAGAGTTATTTACCTAACTCTGTTTCTTCTAATTTGACTATCCCAAACTGCCAGGGGTCTTTGCTTTTTCCTGTTCGTAAGCCTCCAGAACTCTTTTTTGTAAATATTCCCTAAAGGACTGGGTTATAGGATGGGCGATATCTTTATGCTCTAATTGCGCGTTTACCTCTTGGCCTGCCAGGCGAGCCGTAGTAGGCAACTGCGTGCCGCATTGGTTACAGTATTTACTGCGTGCTTCGTTTTTAAAATTGCACTTTGGGCAGGGTTGTTTTATCTTTCTGGAAGGCATAGCGATAAACAATCCGTTAGAACCCTCAATTACTTTTATATTCCTAACTACAAAAGCATTGTCAAAGGTAACAGTAACGTACGCCTTCAGCTTTTTATCCGGTGAATCCTTCAAAAACACTCTTACTTCTGTAATTTCCATATGCTTTCCTCCTGCTGAGTAATGCCCCCAGGCACGCTGAATCCCTCTCTAAAAATATAAATATTGCGCGCCTCTTGCTGGCTATCAATAGCTACCCCCTCTAAATTGTGCGTGCAATAAAAATCTGCCAGGATTTCTTTTTTTGCTTAATACGCTTAAATAAAGCCTTTGCCTCCTTTCTTGATCGAAGAATTGCAAAAATTGCTGGTCCGCTTCCGGACATAAGAATTGCCTCCAACCCCAGCTTAATCAGCTCTTTTTGCGCCTGTTTTAAAAAAGGATGCGTTTTAAACGTAACTTCCTGCAGGCTGTTGAATAATGCCTTGCCTATTAGGCCATGGTCAGCGTTTTTAAGCCCATGAAGTAATATTTTAACATTATGCCTGGGCCTTGTCAATTTAAAACTCTCTCTAAATTTATCCCATTTCGCGTAAATCGAAGCGGTGGATACCCTCATCTTTGGTATAATCAAAAGATGCCAAAGGCGCATTTTATTAAGCGCCGGCAAACAACTTATCTTTTCTCCGCGCCACTCACCTATAGCAAAGGGGCAATCATATATAAAGAACGCGGTATCGCTGCCTAATTTGGCAGCCAGGCCCGCTAAATCTTTCCTCTCTAAGCTTAAACCCCAAAGCTTATTTAACCCAATAAGCACTACCGCGGCATTGCTGGAGCCTCCACCCAAACCGCTGGCAACAGGAATAGATTTTTTAATTTTAATATCTACTCCTTTTTTAACGCTGAATTTTTCCTGGAGCAATTTGGCACTACGGTAGGCAAAATTTGAACTTCCGCTGGGGACCTTGAACTTACCCTGGCAAATAACCCTTATTTTTCTATCCTGCCGCAGCTTAAGGGATATTTTATCGCCAAGGTCTATTCTTTCAAAAAGAGTCCTGATATTATGGTAATTATCTCTGCGTCTGCCGATAACTTCAAGATAGAGATTTAATTTAGCGTAGGAATTGAGGTTCAATTTCTTTTAAGAGGCAAGCGATAAAGCAACACTTTCTATATCTTCACTGGTCAAATTATATTCTTTTAAAAGTTCCGCGGGCTCTCCGGACTGTCCAAAACGGTTTTTTATGCCTACCCTTACCAGTTTTAAAGGGTTATTTTCTGTAAGGGCCTCCTCGATAGCCGAAGCTAATCCGCCAACAATGCTATGCTCTTCGCAGACTACAATACCCCGACTTGAACCAACAGCATCAAGCAGGGACTTAGAATCTAAAGGCCTGATTGTATGCACATTTATTACTCCGGCTTTGACTCCCCTCTTTAAAAGATTGTTTGCCGCCTTTAATGCAGCATCTACCATTACACCGCAGGCAATAATGGCAATATCTTTGCTCTCAATTAATACCTGAGCTTCTCCTAATTTAAAGTTACTTTTATTTTCTATGGTAGGGACTTTCGGCCTTCCCAGTCGTATATAAAAAGGTCCCGGAATATTTACTGCAGCTAAAACCGCCTCCTTTGTCTGGGGGCCGTCGCAGGGAACAATGACTTTCATGTTCGGGATAACCCGCATAAGGGCAATGTCTTCTATAGCCTGGTGGCTTGAGCCATCAGGCCCGACGGTAATTCCGGCATGAGAAGCGACTATTTTAACATTAAAATTATTGTAGGCGATTGTATTTCTTACCTGGTCCCAGGCCCTTCCGGTAGCAAACATAGCAAAAGTAGAAACAAAAACGACTTTTCCGCAACTGGCTAATCCTGCGGAAGATGCAATCATATTTTGTTCCGCTACTCCGAAATTAAAAAACCTTTCCGGAAATTCCTTGGCAAAAAGGCTGGTGCGTGTTGAACCGGATAAATCGGCGTCCAAAACCACAATATTTTTATTCTGCCGTCCTAATTCAGCTAATGTTTTTCCGTATACATCACGTTGATAAAGCATTTCAGTCATAATAGTTATTCTAACTCTCCCAGCGCTTTTTCCGCTTCTTCTTTTGTCGGGGCGCGGCCGTGGAAATCAACCACGTTCTCCATAAAAGATACGCCTTTGCCTTTTGTGGTATGAGCAATGATGATTGTAGGCTTTTCTTTTATTTTTTTAGCCTCTTGGAATGCACTCAAGATCTGTTTCATATTGTGGCCGTCAATCTCTATCGCATGCCACCCGAAAGCCTTCCATTTTTCCAGTAAAGGCTCAAGGCCCATAATATCCTGAACTTCACCGTCAATTTGAAATCCGTTATAATCTAATATTGCGCAAATATTATCACATTTATGATGAGCAGCAGCCATTGCCGCTTCCCAAATATTGCCTTCCTGAATTTCTCCGTCCCCCATCAGGCAATAAACGCGGTAATCTTTTTTGTCTATTTTAGCCGCCAGGCTCATTCCTAAAGCTACTGATAAACCCTGGCCTAGTGAACCCGAAGCTACCTCGACGCCTGGAGTGCGCTTATCCGGATGGCCTTGTAAAAAAGAACCCAATTTCCTTAAAGTCAAAAGTTCCTTTTCCGGGAAATAACCCGATAATGCCAATACTGCATACCAAAGGGGGCAACAATGCCCTTTTGACATATGGAATCTATCGCGCTCATTCCAATCTGGCTCAGCGCTATTGTGCCTTAATACGGAAAAATATAATGCGGTGATTAAATCCGTAGCAGAAAGGCTGCCTCCGGGATGTCCCGAGCCTGCCTCAGCGATCATTTTTATAATAAGGCGCCGTACTTCTTTTGCCTTTGCTTCTAATTCTTTAATCTCTGCTTCGCTATAAGACATATTCTGTAAATTCAAATGACAAATACCAAAACCTTAGATTTTGTCATTTGGTATTTAATATTTGTCATTTGTCATGAGTGACTCTATTTTATTTCTTACCTCTTCCTGCTCAGGATCTAATTCTAACGATTTCTCCCAGCTCGCCTCTGCCTTTTGCCGCTCATTGATCTTGAAGTAAACATCTCCTAAATGATCATAGATAACCGGATCAGGCATTAATTTACTTGCCCTTTCTAATTCTATAACCGCTTCTTTGATTTTACCTTGTTTATAATAAAGCCAGCCTAAGCTGTCTATGTAAGCGCCGTTATCAGGGTCTAACTCTAAGGCTTTTTTTATCATCACTTCTGCAGAATCTAAATTAATGTTTTCTTCAGCGTAGAGGTAACCTAAGTAATTAAGCGCCTCGTGAAAATCAGGGCCTAACTCTAAGGCTTTTTTAAGCTCTCTTATTGCCCGTTCTTTATCTTTAAGGCCATCGTAAACATTGCCTAAATAAAAATGAACTTCCGCGTCTTCAGCGCCTTGTTCCAGAATTAGCCTGAATGCGCTTTCAGCTGCTTGATATTTTTTCTGCTTAAGATAAATCAGTCCCAAATTTTTATAGATATCTAAATTTTTTGGGTCAAGATTAGAAGCATTCTTAAGAGCTAATTCATATTCAGCGGTTGCTAATTCAGGGTTATTCTGGATTGAATATACAAGCGCTAATATTAAATGCGGCTCCACAGCTTCGGGGTCGAATTTTGCGGCGAGTTCCAACTCTTCAATTGCCTTTTTGGTCTGGTTATCTTTCAGGTAAACAGAAGCTAAATTGAAATGTATAACCGAATTTTGATAATCTGTTTTTAGGGCCTTTTTGTATTCTTTTATCGCGCTTTCGCTGTCTTGGAGCCGATCATAAAAGCCCGCTATAATAAAATGGGATAACGTCTTTGATATTTTTTTATCTAAAGCAAAGCTTTCTGCGCTCTTACCTAATAAAAGAAGTGTTAAAAGGCAAAAAACCAGCCATCCTTTTAAGTTTAAAATCCTAGTTGCCATATAAACCTTAAGTTTATAGGGACCTATTAACCCCAGGACCTTTTCTTGAGATGGCGAAGGCGACGACGCGCCTTTTTTCTCTTGTGGGTTCTTATTTTTCTTCTCTTTCTTTTCCTGCCGCAAGGCATCACTTCCTCGCTTTCGCTCCGATTAATGCTCGGTACACCGTACTCGGTACGCTGTACTAATATATTACCTTATTCAAAGGGTACTCGATAATCCCCTGGGCCCCGGCTTTTTTTAAGTTTGGGATCAGGTTCCTGACTATTTTTTCATCGATTACCGTTTCAATCGCCAGCCACCCCGCTTTCGAAAGCTCGGAAATGGTGGGATTTTTCAATGCCGGAAGAAGCTTTATTATTTTATTTAAGTTCTCTTTTCTGGCATTCATTTTAAGCCCTACTTTTTCCTCCGCAGCAATTGCCCCGGTCAACAAAAGGGCTATCTGTTCTATTTTAGCCCTCTTCCAGCTGTTCTGCCAGCTGTTATAATTGGCGATAAATTTAGTAGTAGACTCACAAATAGTAGCAATTTCTTTTAATTTATTTGCCTTAAGGCTTTTTCCTGTCTCGGTAAGTTCAACTACCGCTTCGACTAACCCCTGAGCGACCTTTACCTCGGTCGCTCCCCAGCTAAATTCTATATTTGCTTTTATTTTCCTGGATTTAAAAAATTTTTTAGTTACGTTGTAAAGTTCGGTAGCAATCTGCCTGCCTTTTAGATCCTTCAATCTTTTAACCGATGAATCCCTGGGGACAGCTACCACCCAGCGTACCGGCCTTAAGGACTGTTTAGCGTAAATTAATTCGCTGACTTCCTTGACCTTGGAATTATTTTCCAATACCCAATCCTGTCCGGTAATACCACAATCTAAATCGGTTTCAACATAACGCGACATCTCCTGCGCGCGCAATAACACCGGTTCGATTTCAGGATCGTCAATAACCGGAAAATAGGAACGCTCTGAAACCTCAAGGCGAAATCCTGCCTTCCTAAAAAGCCGAAAGGTCGCCTCCTGCAGGCTTCCTTTGGGCAGGCCTAATTTTAAAATTTTAGCTTTCATTATCAATTATCCTTCTGGTTTTGCTGTTTTTCTTTTTACCTGCAATATATTTTGCTGCTCTTTTTGATACGGGTGCTCGGATTTATCACCCATATTTTTCTGATTTTAATACTTTTTTCTTTGTCTTTTTCGGCACGTCCAATTATTATACAAAGGCAATTTCGCTTTGTAAAGAAAAATAATAGTCTATTTTAAATATAATTGCCTGTGACATTGTAACCTTCTGACCTTGAGACTTGCAACTTCTGACTTTCTCTTGGCTGCAAGATAACCTTGCAATTATGACTTTTTCCATTATAATAAATTTAATCTAAAGGAGACAATCATGCTTGGAGAACTACGTAAAAAGAAATTAGCTAGGATGATTTGGACTATCCTGGCAATCATCATTGTACCGGCTTTTATATTCTGGGGGTCATCCAGCATTATCCGCGGCAAAAAAGAATCTGCATATGTAGGCAAGATTTTCGGAAAAAATATTTCTACCCTGGAATTCCAGGACGCAATAAATGCGGTAAAAAACAGGGCAATCTTAGACTACGGAGAAGATGCCTTAAGTGAATTAGAAAAAAGAAACCTGGAGTCTGAGGCCTGGCTGCGCCTGATCCTCCTGGCCGAAGCTAAAAGACAGAAAATAAATGTAAGCGACAACGAAGTCGCGCGCTCAATCCAAAACCTGCCTATTTTTCAGAAAAAAGGTCAATTCGATAACTCCATATACCAATACCTCCTAAAATATACCTTTAATACCCAACCCCGGTCCTTTGAAGAGCAGATCCGTCAGGACTTAAAAATTTTTAAACTTTACTCCCAGGTCACCTCGAGCATAGAAGTAGACGCTGCAGAAGTAGAAAAAGAATACCGGAAATTAAACGAAGAGTTGAGTATCGATTACCTTGCCGCACTCTTTGCGGACTTTGAAAAAGACCTAAACCCAAGCGAAGAAGAAATTAAAAATTACTTCAGTGAGAATCCACTAGAATTTCAACAACCCCCCTCTTTTAATCTGGAATATATTTCATTAGAGGCGCAAGGCGCCGAAAAAACAATAGTGGAGGAAAAAATAAAAGAAATATTTTCCCGCCTTAATCTTGCTGAAGAATTCAGTGAAGTAGCCAAAGATTACGATTTAAAAATAAAAGAAACCGGCCTTTTTGCGCAAACTGAAGCCATTCCCGAAATTGGCTGGGTACCCGACGTGATAAATTTAGCTGCCCAAGCGCCGAAGGGGCAGATACTACCTCCTTTTCTTGTAGAAAATTCATATTATATATGTAAAATTAAAGAAAAAAAACAGCCCTACATCCCCGAATTAGAAACAATCAAGGATAAAGTTAAACAAGCGCTGATTAAAAATAAGGCTGCAATCTTAGCCAAGGAGGAGCTTGATAAATGCCTGGCGGATTTAACTCAAAAACGGGAACCGAAAACCAAAAAAATTAATTTTAAAAGACTGGCTGGGCATTATAATTTAAAAAGCGGCACTACTGAATTATTTAAATTCGGCAGCGAAATAGAAGGAATCGGGGCCTCAGATGAATTTTTCCTGCGGGCGCAGGAATTACAAGAAAATGAGCTCAGCGAAATTATTCAAGCTGCTTTGGGATATTATATTATAAGGATAAAAGAAAAAATCGAAATAGACAAAAATAAGTTTGAAAAGGAAAAAGAGGAATTTAGAGAAAAGTTACTAATGCAGAAAAAAATGGCCTATTTCCAGAATTACATAGAAGAATTAAAAACAGGTCGCCGCTAAACCTAATCCGTAATTTTAATCGAATTAACCGGGCACTGTTCCGCTACTTCCTTGAGGTTATGCAGTGCGCAACTCTGCTGCTTCACGCGGGCAATACCATCGCCGCCTACCTCAAAAACCTCAGGGCAAGACTGTTCGCATAAACCGCAACCTACGCAAGCCGATGCATCAACGGTTACTTTCGCCATAATTGTTTAACCTCCGTTAAAAATAGCAATTCGTAATTGGTAATTGCCAGGCTACCTTTCCAGTAAGTTCTCAAACATCTCTTCGTGGTCTACTTCTTCGGATAATATATGCGTAACTAACTGGTAGGTGACGCTGTCTTTACCAAATGTTTTCTTGGCGATTTTATTATAGACATCTATTGCTTGCGCCTCTGCTTCAGTAACTACTCGGATAATCCTGTTTATATCTGAGCTGTTTTTCGGAGGCATCATATAAGGGGCATTGGCATTCTTTTCTAAATCCATAGGGTTAGCAAGCGGCAGGCCGCCCATTTTACAAATTAAATCTGCCAGTTCCTGGGCATGCTCTAATTCGTCTTTGGCGATTTTATCCAAAAACTGCTTTATCCCTTCATAGGCCTTGCCGGAAACAACCTGGGACATATACCAGTAAAGGTAAAATGCCAACCATTCATCCGCGTATGCCTTATTTAAATCCTTGACTAAATCCTTCAAGCTTAAATCTACAATTGCCCTGGCCTGTTTTCCCATCCTCGCCCTCCTTATGTTTAAGTAGCCTGCGCCCTTAAATCGTATTTTTGGATATTATAATCCGCAATCTCCTGCAATTGTTTTAAAGCCTCTGAATTTTTTAGTAAGTGTTTAAACCTGCCCTGAAGTTTTAAATATTCCTGCACAGGCTTAGGAGCGATTTTGCGTACGCCGATGAGCTTGCCATTCTCATACTCAATCAAAGGAAAAAGCCCTGTTTCAACAGCTGCCTTCGCTACTTCAAGCGTAAGGCTTGACTCATGCCGCCAGCCTAAAGGGCAAGGTACATGAACCTGGATATACTTCGGGCCTTTAAGCGAATGTGCTTTTTTTACTTTACGTTGTAAATCCTGAGGAAACGCTACTGTTGCCGTAGTAACATAAGCTATGGCGTGGGCATTGGCGATTTCAGGCAGAGGTTTTTTAGGCCGGATATTTCCTAGAGACTGAGAACCCACAGGGCTAGTGGTGGTATTGGCATTAAAAGGTGTCAGTCCGCTACGTTGTATGCCAGTATTCATATAGGCCTCATTATCATAACAAACATAAAGGATATCATGGCCGCGCTCTAACATTCCCGATAATGCCTGTACACCGATATCCGCGGTTCCGCCATCGCCGCCCTGGGCAATTACATGGATATCTTCTTTCTTTTTTAAATAAACTAATGCCGCCTCAACGCCGGAAGCTACTGCCGCAGAATTCTCGAATAAAGAATGAATGAAAGGAACTTCCCATGCAGATTCCGGATATTTGGTGGTAAAGACTTCCAGACAGCCGGTATTGTTAGCTATAATAGTACTAGGGCCGCTGGCTTCAAGGACTAAACGCGCTGCCAATGACTGGCCGCAGCCTGAACAGGCAGTATGACCTGAAGCAAATAAATGTTTATTCATAATTTTCTCTTAAAAGTTCCGGTTTTAAATCTATAAACTCACCCGTCTTTTCCTTTGTATTCAGCTGGCGTAACATCTCCTTAATTGATTCTTTGGTAACATCGCGCCCGCCTAATCCCGCCACAAAACTGCTGATTACCGAAGGTTTCTGTTTTTTGCCAAAAAATAATGCCCTTATTTCAGAAGCTAAAGGAGGTAGAGACCCTAAAGATAAAGCTTTATCAACTACTGCTACTTTAGGAATATTTTTCAATGCCTCGTAGATTTCTTTACAGGGAAAAGGCCGGTAAGTGCTAATCTTTAATAACCCCACCTTCTTGCCCTTCGCCCTTAATTCACCCACCACTTGCTTTATGGATCCGCAGACAGAACCCATTGCCACAATAACCTTTTGCGCTCCTTTAATATGGTAAAGCTCTATCAGGCCGTTATAATTACGGTTAAAAGTTTTGGCAAAATCAGCGGCAATAGCCGGAATTAATTTTAAAACTTCCTTTTTATGGGTTTCTTGAATCGCATAACGCGTCTCCATGTAATAATCCGGGTCGGCTAAAGGCCCCATAGTCAGGGGTTCTCGGGGATCAAGTTTATATAAAGGTTTATATTTAGGTAAAAACTCCTCTACCTCTTGTTGGCTAGGCATATCTACTGTTTCAATACCGTGGGTTAAAATGTAACCGTCTATACAGACCATAGCCGGAAGCATTACTGATTTATCTTCGGCAACCCTATAAGCAATCAAGTGCAAATCCACTGCCTCCTGGATATTTTCTGCATAAAATTGCATCCAGCCGGTATCGCGCAGAGAAATCGAATCCTGGTGGTCATTCCAGATACTGATCGGCGCTGACATTGCCCGGTTTGCGCAGGTTAAAACCAAAGGAAGGCGCATTCCGGCAATATTAAAAAGCACTTCTGACATATAAATCAAGCCCTGGGAGCTTGTGGCAGTAAAAGCGCGTACACCTGTAGCTACTGCCCCTAAAACTACTGAGGCGGCAGAGTGTTCTGATTCTACATTGACGAACTGAGAATCCAATTCTCCATTAGCTACCATCTGGGCTAACTCTTCTACGATATGGGTCTGGGGAGTAATCGGATAAGCAGAAATCACTCCGGGCTTGCACAGCTTAATTGTTTCGGCGATTGCCCTGGAACCTTCTAAAAACTGTCTCATCTATTTATTCCTTCTCCTCTTCCTTAATCATCACTATGTCTTTTTTCGGGCATACTATTGCGCAAATTCCGCAACCCTTACAAAAACTATAATCGCATTTATAGGTATTCTTTTCCTCCCCCTCAATGCAACCCTCAGGGCAGTAGAGAATACACATCTTGCAGCCAATGCAGTTTTGATGCAGGAATTTCGGCTTTGCTTCGGTGCGCCAGGAGCCGGTTTTATTTTTCCTGCTTGTTCCGGGTTTTACGATTAGCGGTCCAAACATTTTTCCTCGCTTCGCTCGGAATGTACAGAGTACAGAGTAAAAAATACCTATTTATTTAAATTTTTTACAAACTCAAAGCCCTCTTTTGCTGCGGCAATATTACCTTCCTGGGCTTTTCCGGAAAATCTTTTTTTAATTACTTCGAGTAATTTATCCAATTCAATTTCATTGGTGGCCGCGGCAAACGCCCCTAATAAAGCGGTATTCCCCAGGGGCCTGCCGATATTTTTTAAGGCGATCTCATTGGCGGGAACAAGAAAAACCTTTTGGCTTGCTTTTAATTTAGGTAAACCTACCCCTTCTTTCTGGTTAACCACTGCAATACCTTTTTCTTTTAAGCCCGCGAAACAATTAAAGCCGCGGGTAAGTGTGGCATCTACGATAATTATATAATCCGGGGCGTAGATCTGGCTTCTTAACCTCACCGGCTCAGAATCCGCACGCACAAAGGCATTCATCGGGGCTCCCATTCTGGCAGCGCCGAAATGCGGAAAGGCGTAAGAATAAACCCCTTGTAAAAAATAGGTGTGCCCTAAAAGGTAGGCAGTAGTAATTGCCCCCTGGCCTGCGCGGGCATGAATTCGCGTTTCTTTCACAAAAAAACTCCTTTTCGAGAAAATAAAAAAATGCTTTAATATAATACAACTCTAAAAGTATTTTGTCAAACAATTTATTTTTTTGGTAGTATACTGGATTTTGTGTAAATTCGCTTCAAAGAGGTAATGGTTTTATATGGCTCAACCAGAGATCGTGGCTGTAACGAAAGATTAGAGGTCAAATTTTTTAAGCCCTTGAGCCAAAAATCATTTTCTTTGAAATTTCATTAAAAAAGGCGTATCCTTCTCTTAATAATATTTTATTAACCCCGGGCTATTTTGTAGCCCTAAAGAGAAAGGAG